>JBOHFU010000646.1:0-2591 GCA_050699675.1 Pseudonocardiaceae bacterium | reverse complement strand
CCCATGTACGATATGTCCGTCTCCCGTGCACGGTCACCGTCGACCGGAGCCATCCGCCGATCTCGGTAGTGCATCCGCACCGGGTGCTCCCCTGGGGGTAGCCGGGAAGCCTCCGCGGACCCGACGACGCGGGGCCACCGGCGCAGCAGCATGGGCGGCACCACCAGACGATCGGGAGGCCATCGATGAGCGCGGCCAAACACGCAGCCGGGATCCGCGACTCCGACGCTGAGCGCGACCCCGGGTACACCGGCATCGCCGCTGACGCGCTGGTGGACACCCGGGAGCTGACCAAGCGCTACCGCGGGGGCATCGTCGCGGTGGACCGGGTGAACCTGACGGTGCGTCGGGGTGAGGTGTACGGCTTTCTTGGCCCCAACGGCGCGGGCAAGACCACCACATTACGGATGCTGCTCGGGCTGATCGGCCCGAGCAGGGGGACAGCCGCCGTATTCGGTTACCCACCGGGCGACCCGCGCGGGCTGGCCCGGATCGGCGCGATGGTCGAGACGCCCGCGTTCTACCCGTACCTGTCCGGGCGGGACAACCTGCGGGTACTGGCCCGCTACTGCCAGGCGCCGCCGGAGCAGGTGGACAGCGCGCTGGACACCATGGATCTCACCGCCCGTGGCGGTGACAAGTTCGCTACCTACTCGCTGGGGATGAAGCAGCGGCTCGGGGTCGCCGCCGCCCTGCTCAAAGACCCTGACCTGCTCATCCTGGACGAGCCGACCAACGGCCTGGACCCCGCCGGGATGGCGGATATGCGCGAGCTGATCCGCCGGCTGGGCAGCGGCCAGCGCAGCGTGCTGCTGTCCAGTCACCTGCTCGGAGAAGCACAGCAGATCTGCGACCGGGTCGGGGTCATCTCCCACGGCAGGATGATCGCCGAGAGCACGGTGGACGAGCTGCGCGGCGCGGCGTCGCTGCTGCTGGCCGCCGAGCCGCTGGACAAAGCGGCCCGGCTGGCAGCCGACCTGCTCGGTCCGCAGCGGGTCCAGCGCCACGACGGCCGGCTGCGCTGCGACGCCGGGCCGGCCGATGCCGCGCGCCTGAACCAGGCACTGGTGCTGGCCGGCGTGCAGGTCAGCGAGCTACGTCCGGTAGAGCGCAGCCTCGAAGAGGTGTTCCTGACCATGACCCAGGAGGACCCGCAATGAGCCACGTCCTGTCGGCTGAGCTGCTCAAACTGCGCAAGCGGCCGGCCACCTGGATCATCGTCGGCATCTGGCTGGCGATGAACCTCACCTTCGGCTACCTGATCCCCTACCTGATCTACCGCTCCGGTTCGTTCACTGGGCCGGACGGTGCCGCGGCTTCCGGGCAGTTGCTGGCCGCGGTGCTCCCGGCTGGCCTGGTGACCAATGTGCTCAGCGGCTACCCCCTGTTCGGCGGCGCGCTCGTGCTGATCTTCGGTGCGCTGATGACCGGCGGGGAGTACGGCTTCGGCACCCTGAAGAACCTGCTCACCCAGCGCCCCCGGCGCCTTGAGGTGCTCGGCGGCGCGCTGGCCGCGCTGGCCGTGGTGGTGCTCGCGCTCGTCGTGGCGAGCTTCGCGCTCAGCGCCGCCGCCAGCAGCGTCATCGCGGCGGTCGAGTCGGCGTCGGGGGCGTTCCCACCGGCTGCTGACCTGGCCCGCGGGCTCGCCTCAGGCTGGCTGATCCTGGGCATGTGGGGGCTGCTCGGGGCGCTGGCCGGGATCGCGTTCCGGAGTACCGCGATGGCCGTCGGGCTCAGCCTGGTGTGGGCGCTGGTGATCGAGAACCTGATCCGGGGCTTCGCAGGGCTGCTGGACCTCTTCGACACCGTGCAGCGGGCCCTGCCCGGGGTCAACGCCGGCTCATTGGTGGCCGCGCTGGGGGCCACCAGTCAGGGCGAAGGGTCCGGAGGGACACCTGGGGTGGCTGGGGTGGTGGGCGGCACTCAGGCGGTGGTGGTGCTCGCCTGCTACGCGATCGGCTTCATTCTGGTCGCCGGGCTGTTGCTGACCCGGCGTGACGTCACCTGAACCTCGTAGGCTCAGGCGCCGTGAGCGCGCCCCAGATCACTCTGACCGCAAGGCTCACCACCTCGGCGCTGGACGCCCGGCGCGGGGTGGTCCGGCTGCACCCGGAGGTGCTCGACGCCCTGGGCCTGCGGCAGTGGGACGCCGTACGGCTCACCGGAGCTCGGGTCAGCGCCGCGCTGGCGGCAGCTGGGCAGACCGCGCCTGGGATCGCACTCCTGGACGACCTCACGCTGTCCAACCTCGGGCTGACCGAGGGCTCCGAAGTGGTACTCACCCCGGTGCAGGTACCCGCGGCCCGATCGATCATCGTCAGCGGTTCCGCGCTGGTCCGTCATTCGGTGAGCCCCGAGACGCTGCGCCAGGCGCTGGCCGGCAAGGTGCTCACCGCCGGAGACGCGGTGTCGCTTCTGCCGCAGGACGTGGCGCCCGGGTCGGACGTGACCAGGGTGCGCGGCCGGCTGGCCGCGGCGATCGGGATGACGTGGACCAACGAGTTGCTCACCGTGACGACCACCGATCCCGCCGGACCGGTGGCCCCGCACCCGTCCACTGTGGTCGGCTGGCGCGACGGCGCGCGCACCGG
>JBOHFU010000645.1:0-2596 GCA_050699675.1 Pseudonocardiaceae bacterium | reverse complement strand
CTGATCGGTTCTGGCGCCACGCAGTACCCGACCCGCAGGCCGGCCAGCCCGTATGCCTTGGAGAAGGTCCGCAGCACCGCGAGATTGTCCCGGTACAGCGCCACGCCGTCGGGCACCTCGGGATCGGTGACGAACTCGTGGTAAGCCTCGTCGAGTGCGACCAGGACGCCGTCGGGCACCGCGTCGAGGAACGCGACCAGCTCGTCGCGCCGCACGGCAGTACCGGTGGGGTTGTTGGGATTGCAGACGAACACCAAGCGGGTCACCGGAGTGATCGCGTCGAGCATCGCAGCCAGGTCGTGGGTGTGGTCCGCGCGCAGCGGGACGGTGCGCTGCTGGGCCCCGGCGACCAGGGTGATCAGCGGGTATGCCTCGAACGACGGCCAAGCGAAGAGCACCTCATCGGCGTGGCCGCAGGTGGCCTGCACCAATTGCTGGCACAGTGCCACCGATCCGCTGCCGGCGGTGAGGTGGGACTGCGGCACGTCCAGCCGGGCGGCGAGGCGTTCCAGCAATGCGGTCACCCCGTTGTCCGGGTAGCGGTTGATGCCCGCGGCGGCGTCGGCGATCGCCGCCACGACGCTGGGCAACGGGCCCTCGGACACCTCGTTGCTGGCCAGCTTCACCGCTCCCGGGATGTGGCGACCGGGGACGTAGACGCGCAGCGATTCCAGGTCGGCCCTGGTGCGCGTGGTCATCACGGCTCCTCCTCGCGGTGGCATGGCAGCAGGCGGCGAACTTTCACCCTAACTGGCGCATCAGTTCACCCGACAGGCGATCTTCTGAGGCCATCTTTCGATCAACCGGTACGCTGCCCGCTCACCCGGTGTTCACCATCGAAGAGTTGGGTGAGCAATGACGCAGCGTAGCCTTCAGCAAGTCCCGGTCTCCGACGGCAGTGAGCTGCGTCTGACCGTTGCTGCTCCGGAATCCGCGGTCCGTGGCGGCATCCTCGTCGTGCCTGAGGCCTACGGCGTCACCGACGCCGTCTGGCAACTCGCCGAGGGGCTGGCCGGTGAGGGCTGGCTGGCCGTGATCCCGCACCTCTACCACCGAGACGATGTCGATGAGCTGCCCCCCGGCAGCGGCCCGGAACAGGTGCGCCGCCAGGTCGAGCGGCTGTCCGCGGAGTCTCTCCACGCTGATACCGACGCCTCGCTGCACTGGCTGGCGCAGCGAGGCGTGACCGCCGACCGGATCGGCGTGGTCGGCTTCGGGCTGGGAGGTGCGGTGGCGCTCATCGTCGCCGCCCAGCGCGATCTCGGTGCTGCGGTGACCGTCGACGGGATCGGGGTGATGCAGCCGATGGTTCCGACGTTGCCTGCGCTGGTCGAGGCTGCGCCCGAACTGCATTGCCCCTGGTTGGGCCTCTACGGACCGGACAGCGAGATTCCCGATCCGGAGGTGCACAAGCTGCGCGACGCGGCTCATTCCGCCCAGGTGGCCACCGACCTGGTGCACTATTGCCTCGACACCGACCAGTCCACCGTCGAGGAGACCTGGGCTCGCACGCTGAACTGGTTCGACTGTCACTTGCGCTGACGCGCTTGTGAGTGCGTAACAGTGCTCTAGCACTCAACGCCACTCACGGCTCTGCTAGGAACGGGGATATGAGTGAGCCCCGGATCCTGTGGCAGCCCGACCAGGCCGCCGTCGCCCGCTCGCACATGGCGGCGTTCCGAGAGTGGCTAGCCTTGACGCGGGGGCCGCAGCTAACCGACTACGACGAGCTGTGGCGCTGGTCGGTGGCCGACCTGGAAGGGTTCTGGGGGGCGTTCGTCGAGTTCGCCGGGGTCCGGTTTCACGCAATGCCGCAGCGGGTGCTCGCCGACGCCTCGATGCCGGGGGCGCAATGGTTTCCTGGCGCGACCCTGAATTACGCCGAGCACGCCCTGGCCCACGGGCCCGGCAAAGGCGACGACGACACCGCGGTGGTGTTCTGTCGTGAGGACGGTTTTCGGGATCAGTTGAGTTTCGGGCAGCTGCGGCAGCGAGTGGCCGCGGCGCGCTCGGCGCTGGCGTCGTTGGGCGTCTCGCGGGGGGACCGGCTGGTCGCGCTGGCGCCGAATTCGCCGGACACCCTGGTGGCCTTCCTCGCCACGGCCAGCCTGGGGGCGGTGTGGGCGTCGTGCTCGCCGGACTTCGGGGCCCGCGCGATCGCCGACCGGTTCACCCAGCTGGCGCCCACCGTGCTGATCGCGGTGGACGGCTATCTCTACGGCGGCAGGCACTACGACATCCGATCCACTGTGGACGCCCTGGGCCAGCAGATACCGTCGTTACGCGCCACGGTGACGCCAGCGCGGTGGGACAACCTGCTTGCCTCGCACTCCGGTGCCGAGCTGACATTCGAGGCGGTGGACTTCGACCACCCGCTGTGGGTGCTCTACTCCTCGGGCACCACCGGGCTGCCCAAAGGCATCGTGCAGGGCCACGGCGGGATCGTCGTGGAGCACCTCAAGGCGCTGATGCTGCAGACCGATCTCGGCCCGGGGGAGCGGTTCTTCTGGTTCACCACCACCGGCTGGATGATGTGGAACCTGCTGATCAGCGGCCTGCTGGTGGGCGCAACGATCGTGCTCTACGACGGCAGCCC
>JBOHFU010000644.1:0-2602 GCA_050699675.1 Pseudonocardiaceae bacterium | reverse complement strand
ACTGGGTGGTAGATGGGTGCGCCGGCGCAGGCCAGGTCCTCGAGGTGCTCGACGTAGTGTTCGTGCCCGAAGACCTCGGCCGGGCCGCGTCCCTCCAGCGCGGTGCCGATCCCGTTCGTTCCGACGTGCTGCTCGGAGTAGCTGAACCCGATGTCGAGCTTGACCCGGTCCAGATGTGCGCGGAGGGCGGAGTCGCCGGTGCGCCGGTCTAACACGACTCCCTGGGCGTCGGTCAGAACGATGCAGACCGGCTCGCCGGCGAGCTGCTCTGCGAGGTCACCGATGACGTTGCTCGCGCTGTATGTGAGCTGGGTGTCCCGGTTCGGGTTGGGGTCGTAAGGCAGGTCGAAATGATCCGCGGGCACCTTCCAGTCCCGGGACCGGGTCCAGGACGCCATGATGCTGTCGCGCACGACGCCAGGCTTCACGGGCTCTGCGGTCAGGAAATGCTCCCGCGCGCTAGCCAGGAGCGGGCTAGCGCCCGTCGGGTCGCTGGTTGCGGCTCCCCGTCGGTCACCTAGCGGGTGCGCTTCGACCACAAGTCGCCCCTTCGGAACCCCGATGATCCGCGGTGACGGTGCCATACCGCCGTCGGCAACTTGCCACGATCTTACCGCCCGGACGGCCCCTAGGCACTGCGCCAACCGGCCAATATCTCATGTTGAGACTGCCAGCCCCCGCCCGGGGGTGTGTGATCTAAGGCACGGGGAGCACCTGTGCCAGCTCCGCCGGGGGTACGGGCGGGAGAGTGAGGGGTCACTGAGATGAGGGCGACCTCGATGAGTGAGCCTGAGCCGTCCGCAGCCGAGACGTTCAACCCGTGGAGCGTCGTCAACGTGGTGTTCCACCATCTGGCTGCGAAGGGTTTGCACCCCGTCCTCGGCGAGGCAGGGGACCCGGCGCGACCGGCAGCCGAGCTGCTGCGAGCGCTCGGTATCGAGCCCGGCCCGGAACGATCCGAGCACACGAGGCAGGACATCAGTCAGCAACTGGCCGATTTGCGAACGGCCGTGCTCGGCGAGCGCCCGTGACCCGATCTCGGCACCTGACCAGCACGGACGTCGGAGAGAGCGAGCACATAACTGATCTTGATCTGTCTCATGTTGAGACCACCGGCCAGTCCGGCGTGAGGTGTGATTCCAGGCACAGGCACACAGGTGAAGGAGTGTGACCATGAGTCGCCAGAGCGTGGCAAAGGCTCACCAGAAGATCCAGGAACTGTCCTGGGAACCGATGTATCACACGCCGTACCAGAAGTACGGGACCGACTACACCTTCCAGAAGGCGCAGAAGAGGGACCCGCTCAAGCAGGTTCTGCGGTCGTACTTCCCCATGCAGGAGGAGAAGGACCACCGCGTCTATGGGGCCTCCGACGGCGCGATCCGCGGAAATATGTTCCGCCAGGTGCAGGAGCGCTGGCTGGAGTGGCAGAAGCTGTTCCTGTCCATCATCCCGCTGCCCGAGATCTCGGCGGCCCGGTCCATGCCGATGCTGTTCCACACGGTGCCCAACCCGGAGCTGCACAACGGCCAGGCCATCCAGATGATCGACGAGGTCAGGCACTCGACGATCCAGCAGAACCTCAAGCGCCTGTACATGAACAACTACATCGACCCGGCAGGTTTCAACTCGAGCCTGCGCAACTTCCACAACGACTACTGCGGCACGATCGGCCGGCAGTTCGCCGAGGGCTTTATCACCGGTGACGCCATCACCGCGGCGAGCATCTACCTGACAATCGTCGCCGAGACCGCGTTCACCAACACGCTGTTCGTCGCCATGCCCGCTGAGGCGGCAGCCAACGGCGACTACCTGCTGCCGACCGTGTTCCACTCGGTGCAGTCCGACGAGTCGCGGCACATCAGTAACGGTTACGCCACCCTGCTGATGGCCCTGTCCGACGAGGGCAACCACCAGCTGCTCGAGCGCGACCTGCGGTACGCGTGGTGGAACAACCACCGGGTCGTCGACGCGGCGATCGGCACCTTCATCGAGTACGGCACGAAGGACCGCCGCAAGGAGCGGGAAAGCTACGCCGAGATGTGGCGGCGGTGGATCTACGACGACTACTACCGCAGCTACCTGGTACCGCTCGAGAAGTACGGGCTGGTGATCCCGCACGACCTCATCGAGGAAGCCTGGAACCAGATCTGGAACAAGGGCTACGTCCACGAGGTCGCGCAGTTCTTCGCCACCGGTTGGCTCGCCAACTACTGGCGAATCGACTCGATGACCGACGAGGACTTCGAGTGGTTCGAGTACAAGTACCCGGGCTGGTACGACAGGTACGGCAAGTGGTGGGAGAACTACAACCGCCTGTCCCTGCCCAACGGCCACCACCCGATCGTCGCCGAGAACGTCGACTACGTGTACCCGCACCGCTGCTGGGTCTGCATGGTTCCGTGCCTGGTGCGCGAGGACATGGTCATGGACAAGGTCGACGGGCAGTGGCGCACCTACTGCCACGAGATGTGCGCGTGGACCGACAAGACCGCGTTCCGGCCGACCTTCATGGGCCGGGAGACCCCGAACATGGGCCGCCTCACCGGCAAACGCGAGTGGGAGACCCTCTACCACGGATGGAACTGGGCCGACGTCGTCA
>JBOHFU010000643.1:0-2607 GCA_050699675.1 Pseudonocardiaceae bacterium | reverse complement strand
TCTAACGCAGCCCAGTAGCGTGCATCGCCGCCTGTAAGGTGGCGTCGGCAACTGCTCGTGCCTTGTTGGCGCCCTTGGCCAAGACCGCGTCGAGCGTGGCGTCATCCTCCCGCAACTCCTGATAGCGGGCTTGGATAGCTCCGACTTTCTCGATGGCGACGTCGGCTAGCTCCCGCTTGAGGACCCCGTAGCCTTGACCGGCGAACTTCGCCAGGACAACCTCGCGGTTGAGACCGGCGAGGGTCTCGAATAGTACAAGCAGATTGTCCAAGCCCGGCGACAACTGTTCGCAATTAATCTTAGATCCCGAATCAGTCACCGCTCGCATGACGGTACGATGGATCTTGTCCGGCGGATCCAGGAGACCGATCGCGTGACCATCCCGCACACCTGCCAAGCTCTTCGACATCTTCATCGACGGATCATCGAGCCCCACGATGCGGGCACCACTTTTACGGATCAACGACTGCGGCGATGTGAAGACCTCGCCGAAGAGGTGATTGAACCGCTGGGCGATGTCCCGGGTGATTTCAATATGCTGGCGTTGGTCATCCCCGACCGGCACGTAGTCCGCTTGATACAGGAGTATGTCGGCTGCTTGGAGCGCTGGGTAGGTGAACAGGCCAGCACTGGCAGTGACCGTCGAGGATTTCGTCTTGTACTGCGTCATGCGCTCCAACCAGCCAACGGGCGTGACACACCCCAAGATCCAGGCCAGCGTGGCATGCGCGCTTACGTCGGACTGGCGGAAGATCGCCGAGCGTGACGGGTCGAGGCCGCATGCGATGTACAGCGCGAGGGCTTCGCGGATGCGGCTGCGTAGCGTGTCGGGCTCGACGTTCTCCGGAATGGTCAGCGCGTGCAGATCGGCGATCATGAAATAGTTGTCGTAACGGTCTTGCTCGTCTGCCCACACGCTCAGCGCACCGATGTAGTTACCGATGTGCAGGGTGCCCGTCGCGGCGATCCCCGACAGCACCCGCGGCTTGCGCCTAGCATCGGTCATGAGGATGTCCTCTGATTCTCTGTTCGATGTCGGACAGGTTGTGGACCCGCAGCCTAACGCTAGCGAGGCTGGTGGCGATCAGTGACATCCCAGAAGAAGACGCCACACAGACAGGCGGAGACGTGCACTATGACGGCGACAGCATCTGGCGTGTGAGCCGTCGGATTCCGGGGTGTGGGGCGGTGTCGACACACCGCAGATGCGGGATCCCCCTCGGGTGTGCGGGCTGGTCAAGGGGGAAAGCAGGCTCGGGGAGGCACCGGGGAAACTTCCCCACCACCTCCCTTCCCTCGTTGTCACCGTCAGTATTCGGTCAGTGGACCTGCGCCAAACCTGGAGGCGATCGCCGAGCATCGCGGTAACCAGCAGTCGCTCGGCATCGGCGAGCCGGAAATCGGGCTGGGCGATGGGCCCAGCGTTGGACTCCACCCGGGCGATGATGGAGCGCCGCAGCTTGTACTCCGAGCACACCGCCACCAGCCGTGCGCTGGCAGCGGTCTCCGCTCTCATGTCGTTCCCCCTCACGGTGTTAGGCGGCGGTGGCGTTTAGGCGGTCGCGGAGCTCGGCGACACCGGCGCTAGTGTGCAGGGGTTGCAGTGCGGTGTTCAGGACCCGCAGCCGGTGGTAGGCGCGGGGGGAGTGCAGCGCGGTGACCGCGTCGATGGCCTGGTGGCCGATGCCGACAGCGGTGTCGATGTCCCCGGTAATGGCGTGGGAGCCGGCGAGATCCGGCAGGTACAGCGCCTGGGTCCGGGCGCGGTCGGGGCCGAAGCCGTCCACGGCCTGGCGCAGCAGCGGGACCGCTCGCCCGGCGGCGCGCGGGTCGCGGCTGACCAGGGCCAGCGTGTAGTGCGCGGCGCCTTGCTGGGCAGCGAGAAGGGCTTCGTCGTGGAAGGATCCCCACGGCGGGCGGCTCGCTGGGTCGATAGTGCTGAACTGCTCGACAGCCTGGTCTAACGCGCGGTCGCAGTCCGCCGCGTCGCCCTGGGCAGCGTGGGCTCGGGCCTGGATCTTCGCTAGGCAGCATCTGGTGGACGCCGACACCGGGTGCGGTCCTGCTGCGGCGGCGTGGCCGAGGTGGACCAGGCGCAGCGCCTCATCCGGGCGGCCCAGATGCACGGCCTGCAGGGCCATGTCGTACACCAAGAAGACAGTCAGATCGGCGCCCCGGTGGTCCTCGGTGCCACGGGCGATGTTCAGCCCGATCGTCCACAGCCGGCGGGCGGCGTCGTGCTGGTTGACGTCGAAGCTCATCCAGCCCGCAACCGTCGCCAGGTGCGCAGTGGCCACCAGCAGCCGGGGTCGCACCTCGGGAGTCATCTGGGCGCCCAGCAGCGGCAGTGTGGCGTGCAGGTGGGCCACGGCGACATCGCGGACCATCCCGCTGCCGTGGGCGAAGTCCTGGCGGACGAACGCGGTGGTGGCGTGCTCGATGGCCTCGACGTCAGCGGCGCCGAGGTGACGGGTGCCGGTGGGCTCGGCGTGGGGTAGCAACGCGAGTAGCCGGTCGATGTCCAGTCCGGTGAGCCCGGCGCCGAGGGACAGTCCGGCGATGTGCTGTACGAAGTCTCTGCGGTCCACCCAACTCACCCGCTTTCGC
>JBOHFU010000642.1:0-2617 GCA_050699675.1 Pseudonocardiaceae bacterium | reverse complement strand
ACCCGACGCGGCGACCTGATCCGGCTCCTCGACTACTTGCCTACCCACCACGACAACCCCGGGACGATGAACCCCGACCGGCTCCGCGCCGCACTCGACCTGCGGTAAGCCGTAAGCGACGGCGTGGCTGGCGTCACGCCGTTTTCCCTCACTCGTTAGCTTGGCGCCCGCGCACCACGAAATAGGGAACGCCAATGCTGGTCCTGCACGGCTTCTGGTCCACCTCGAACGGTTTGTGCCTGTGGTCCGAGGATTCCGATCTCACGGTGAAGAGTCCCAGCCAGGCGCTGCGCTCGGCTCGGCCACATCCGTTCGCCGCGCCCGCCGACGTGATCACCGGGATCCACGCGGGCAAGCCCGGTACCGCGATCCTGCTGTTGCCGTCGTTGCGGTCGGCGCCGCTGGACTCGCCGGAGCTGATCCGGATCACGCCGCGCCCGGCACCACTAACCGACCCGGCTCTGCTGCCGTGGGCCGTTCCGGTGGTGTCCATCGATGCCGCTTCGGCGCTGACCGCCCTCGATGAACCCGTCGCGGATGTCCGGTACGGCGCGTCCATCGCCTACCTCGCCGACCTGGCGGCCTTCGCGCGTGAGCTGGTCGAGCGCGGGCGGGTCTTGCCCGCGCTCGCGCGCGATGGGCACGGGGTTAATAGGCACGGGGCGGTGGCGTTGTGGCGTCCGGTGGTGCAGGGTCCGGATGTCGTCGTGATGAACTCGTTGATCGCCGCGATGCCGCCGGTGTGCCGGGCCGAGCAGGGTGAGCACGACGCGCACGAGCTGGCTATGTCGGCGCTGCACGCGATGCTGGACTCGGCCATGCGCGCGGCGTTGCCGCCCGGGATCGATCTCGTGGCGCCGCGGCACGGCCGTCGCCCGAAGCGTCTGCCGGCCACGGAAGCGTGGCTGGCCGCACTGACCGCTCCGGACGGCCGATTCGAGGCGGATCCGGACGAGCTCGACACGCTGGTCACGTCGCTGCGGCCATGGGAGGACGTCGGGGTCGGCAAGGCGGGTCCGGCCAGGGCCACCTTCCGGCTCACCGAGACCGACACCGAGACCGAGACCGACACCGAGGCCGGGGAGATTCCTGCCGGCCCGGGTTGGCGGCTGGAGTTCCTGCTGCAATCCATGGCGGACCCCAGCCTGCTGGTTCCCGCCGAACAGGCGTGGCACGACGGCGGCAGCCTGCGCCGGTGGTTGGAACGCCCTGAGGAACTGCTGCTGGCCGAGCTCGGCCGGGCCAGCCGGATCTACCCCGAGCTCGCGTCCGCGCTGCGTACGGCACGCCCGTCCAGCCTTTTCCTGGACACCGAAGGCGCCTACCATTTCCTGTCCACCGTCGCTGCGCTGCTCGACGAGGCCGGGTTCGGTGTTCTGGTGCCGTCCTGGTGGGACCGGCGTCGCAAGCTCGGGCTCGCGCTGTCGGCGTACACCCCGGTCGACGGTGTGGTTGCCAAGGCCAGCAAATTCGGTCGCGACCAGCTGGTCGAGTTCCGTTGGGAGCTCGCGGTCGGCGACGACACCCTCACCGAGGACGAGATCGCCGCACTCGCCGAGACCAAGGCGCCGCTGATCCGGCTGCGCGGCCAGTGGGTGGCGGTGGACCCGGAGCAACTGCGCCGCGGGCTGGAGTTCCTGGCGCGCAAACCCACCGGGCGCACGACCGTGGGCGAGATCCTCACGCTGGCCGCCAGTCACCCCGACGACATCGACACTCCGCTGGAGGTCACCTCGGTGCGAGCCGACGGCTGGCTGGGCGATCTGCTCAGCGGGGCCGCGGCCCAGTCGCTGCAACCACTGCAACCACCGCCCGGGTTCACCGCGACGCTGCGCCCCTACCAGCAACGGGGTCTGTCGTGGCTGGCGTTCCTGTCCTCGCTCGGGTTGGGTAGTTGCCTGGCCGACGACATGGGGCTGGGTAAGACCGTGCAGCTGCTGGCCATGGAATGCCTGCAGCGCCACCAGGACCCTGGCACCGGACCCACGCTGCTGCTGTGCCCGATGTCGCTGGTCGGCAACTGGCAGCGGGAGGCGGCGCGGTTCGCTCCCGGCCTGCGGGTCTACCCGCACCACGGCGGCGCGCGGCTGCACGGCGATGCGCTGCGCGAGTACCTCGAGGACATCGACCTGGTCGTCACCACCTACGCCACGGCCACCCGCGACATCGACGAGCTCGCCGGATACCGGTGGAACCGGGTCGTGCTGGACGAGGCGCAGGCGGTGAAGAACAGCCTGTCCCGAGGAGCCAAAGCGGTGCGGCGGCTTGAGGCGGGGCACCGCATCGCGCTCACCGGGACCCCGATGGAGAACCGTCTCGCCGAGCTGTGGTCGATCATGGACTTCCTCAATCCCGGCCTGCTCGGGTCGCCGGAGCTGTTTCGCACCCGCTACGCGATCCCGGTCGAACGGTACGGGCAGACCGAGCCGGCGCAGCGGCTGCGCGCGATCACCCGGCCGTACGTGCTGCGCCGGCTCAAGACCGACCCGGCGATCATCGACGACCTGCCCGAGAAGATCGAGATCAAGCAGTACTGCCGGCTCACCACCGAGCAGGCCTCGCTGTACCAGTCGATCGTCGACGAGATGCTGGTGAAGATCGAGAACACCCAGGGGAT
>JBOHFU010000641.1:0-2620 GCA_050699675.1 Pseudonocardiaceae bacterium | reverse complement strand
AACACCCTCAACGGTGACTCGAATGTGGCGTTCTTCAAGGAGTACCGCAACGCCGGGCTGACCCCCGCCGCAATGCCGGTGATGTCGGTGTCGATCGCCGAGGAGGAGGTCGGCGGTATCGGCGTGGACAACCTGGTCGGTCAGCTGACCGCGTGGAACTATTACCAGACTATCGACTCTCCGACGAACAACGCTTTCGTGCAGGCATTCAAGACCAAGTACGGCCAGGGCCGGGTGACCTCCGACCCGATGGAGGCGGCGTACACCTCACTGTTCCTGTGGAAGGCGATGGTGGAGAAAGCGAACTCGTTCACGACTGACGACGTCAAGAACGCCGCAGGTGGAGTGAGCTATGACGCCCCGGAGGGGACCGTCACGGTCAACGGCGAGAACCACCACATCGCTAAGACGGCATTGATCGGCAAGGTCGGGCAGGACGGGCTGATCTACACCGAGTGGAGCTCCGGTGCCCCGATCGAGCCGGACCCCTTCCTCTCCAGCTACGACTGGGCCAAGGGGCTGACCGGCTGACGAGCGTGAACCACGCCCTCGCCAGCTTCGGGAAGGACCCGGCATGGAAGCCCTGTTGAGTCAGCTTTTCGCTGGCCTATCGCTGGGCTCGATTCTGCTCCTCGCCGCACTCGGGCTGTCCCTGACGTTCGGCCAGATGGGCGTGATCAACATGGCCCACGGCGAGTTCATGATGGCGGGTGCCTACACCGCGTTCATGGTCCAGGTTGTGATCGCCGACGCCGGGGTCTCGCTGCTGCTGGCCATCCCACTCGGTTTCCTGGTCGGTGGCGTGATGGGGGTGATCCTGGAGGCCACCCTGATCCGCCGGATGTACCACCGACCGCTGGACACCCTGCTCGTTACCTGGGGGGTGGCGCTGATCTTGCAACAGGCCGCCCGCGACATCTTCGGTGCCCCGAATGTCGATGTCCGCGCCCCTACCTGGCTGTCGGGCAGCGTCGATATCGGTGTCATCCAGGTGCCGCTGGCGCGGGTGTTCATCCTGGCGCTGGCGGTAGCCACGGTCGTCGGCCTGTCCCTGCTGCTGAGGACGACGCCGCTGGGACGCCGGATCCGCGGTGTCGTGCAGAACCGCGACCTGGCCGAGACGGTCGGCATCTCCACCCGGGGCACCGACCGGCTCACCTTCTTCATCGGCTCCGGCCTGGCCGGGATCGCCGGGGTGGCGGTGACCCTGCTCGGCTCCACCGGCCCCACCTTGGGCACCAACTACATCGTCGACGCCTTCCTGGTCGTGGTGGCAGGGGGCATCGGCCAGCTCAAGGGCGCCGTGATCGCGGCGTTCGGGCTCGGTCTGCTGCAGGCCACCTTCGAGTACTCCACCACGGCCAGCATCGCGAAGGTCATGGTCTTCGTGGTGATCGTCGTCTTCTTGCAGATCCGGCCGCAGGGCATCTTCAGTCTCCGGACCAGGAGCCTGGCATGACCGCGCTGCTCGGGAGGCAGGCCGGCAAGCTCCCCGGAAAGCTCCAGAGCAACTACGGCGTCCTGCTTGGTTTCGTCCTCGGCGCCGTCGCGCTGCTGGTGGTGGCGCCCGCCGTGCTCTCGGACTTCCGGCTGTCGCTGCTGGGGCGGTTCGTCTGCTATGGCATCGTGGCGGTCGGGATCGGCCTGGCCTGGGGCCGCGGTGGCATGTTGACGCTGGGGCAAGGCGTGTTCTTCGGCCTGGGCGGCTACGTGATGGCCATGCACCTCAAGCTTGCCGACGCCGGGCCGTCTGGGGTGCCCGACTTCATGCGGCTCTACGGTTCGGGCCAGGTTCCCGTCTGGTGGGAACCGTTCCGATCCCCGGTGGTAACCCTGCTCGGAGTGGTTCTGATCCCTTCGCTGGTGGCATTCGGACTCGGCGCGGCGATCTTCCGCAGGCGGGTGCGCGGCGCGTATTTCGCTATTCTTTCCCAGGCGCTGGCGGCGGCCTTCGCAATTCTGCTGATCGGTCAGCAAGCCACCATGGGAGGGTTCAACGGGCTCAACGGGTTCCGCACGTTCTTCGGCTTCAACCTGTTCGACCCGGTGAATAAGCGGATGCTGTTTTACATCGCCGCGGCCACCCTGCTGGTGATGCTGGCCATCGTCTGGCAGCTCTACCGCTCCCGGTACGGGGAGCTGCTCATCGCGGTCCGGGACCAGGAGGAGCGGGTCCGGTTCCTGGGTTACGACCCAGCCAACATCAAAACTGTTGCGTATGTGCTGGCGGCGGCGATGGCCGGCATCGCGGGCGCATTGTTCGTGCCTATCGTCGGGATCATCTCGCCGGCCAGCGTCGGAGTGGTGCCCTCGATCGCCTTTCTGATCGGGGTGGCGATCGGCGGCCGGGCCACCCTGTTCGGCCCGGTGCTCGGGGCGATCGCGGTGGCCTGGGCGCAGACCTCGCTCTCGGAGAGCTTCCCTTCGTTCTGGACCTACTTCCAGGGTGCATTGTTGGTCTTGGTGGTGGCTTTCCTGCCTGGCGGGCTGTCGTCAGTAAGTTTGTTGCGAGGTTGGTTGCTGCGCAGGCGGCGCGCTGGTGCCCGGTCCGGTCCAGCCGAGCCGCCACCGTCAACGCGGCTGTCCGATGCGGCGAGCCCGCCGCAGCCGGAACCTGAAC
>JBOHFU010000640.1:0-2625 GCA_050699675.1 Pseudonocardiaceae bacterium | reverse complement strand
GTGGGGCTGACCGAGGAGCAGGCGCGCGGGCGCGGCCTGCCGAGCCGGGCGGTGGAATACGACCTCGGCAAGGTGTCCGGTGCGGCACTGCTCAGCGAGGGCTACACAGGGCGGGCCAAGCTCGTCGTCGACACCGACCGGCAGGTGGTCGTCGGCGCCACGTTCGTCGGGTCGGACGTGGCCGAGCTGCTGCACTCGGCGACCGTCGCCGTGGTCGGCGAGGTGCCGCTGGACCGGCTCTGGCACGCAGTCGCGTCCTATCCCACCGTCAGCGAGGTCTGGCTGCGACTGCTGGAGGAGTACGGCCTCTAGGACCTCAGTCCTCATCGGGATGCATGCCTCCGCCGACGCGTGCGACGATCTGCCGATACTTGCTGTGCGCCGCCGCGGTGGCGCTGGGCAAGGAGCTCGGGGAAAGTTCCAACAGTTCACCAACCAGCACACGGAGGTCTCAGGTCTCCCCCGGCGTTGACAAGAGCCACATCGAGGAGCACCGCTGAGCCTCGCTCAACCAGAGACTGGCCAAACGCAGGCATTGGGCCGCAACGAAGTGCCAAGCGATGAGCAAGAAACCGGGTCACCTGCCAACGTCGCCCGATGCAACTTCCGCTTCGACCGTGGGGCGATCGTCCTGGTCGACCGCGTTGGAGCCTGCATCAAGATGCGGTGACACAGCAAGCTCCCTCCCGAGCGTCGGGTTGCTAACTGTGAGGACCGTCATCCCCAGACGCGCTCGGCGGTCGCAACGATTGTCCGGAGCTTGGCCTCCTCGTCGGCGGCGGTGAGAGCGTTGCCGAGGATGGATGTGGCGAATCCGCGCTGTGGGGACAGAGCAAGGCGATCGAGTGGCACGTGGCGTGCTGCCTCGCGGATGCGCGTCTCGAGCCCGTCGATGGTCTCCAGCCGCCCGGTCTTCGTCGTGACGAGCCCGAGGACGACGGTTTTGTCGGCACTGTTGCATTAAGGGGAAGGCGTCCTCGCCATCCCCTAAAGCGTGAAGCAAGGCCCCTCAGGGACTTGGAAAACCGCCATAAACCGGGCATCCAAGGGCCTGCTGCGCAGCTTCTGGGCCAGCAGCTGGACCAGCTCCGGTGGGCCGATCGCTTGATGCAACCGACAGTGCCGTGATTCGTGATGTAGATGGGGTGGAGCGCACTCAGTCGATGCAGACCTAACTTCTTAGCCAGTGATGGCCGTGGCTCTGGTTATGCGGGTGTCCCAGATGGCGCACCCTTGTGGGAATCTTCATCGGGCGGGGCTTACGGGACGCCTTTACCCCAGCACGCGGATGACTTGGGGCGTTCTCGGTAGGGGTTCCGCCTACGGCAATGTGTCATCGAGCCTGACGCTGAGCTGCTTTCCCAGTTCCTGGAAGCCAAGGCGCGCCGACACCCGGCGTGAGGAGGCTGGTCGTGCCCTCCACTGGGGCAGCAGGTCTTGACCTAGCGCCTCCTCCACGGCGGCGCTGGCCATCCGATCGCCAGTCCTTGACGCGTGCCGGCGCTGCGGTTAGCAGACTCATGTGGGCCACATCGCAGGGCCAACGCCGGAAACCCGCCGCGGAGATGACCTCGCTGGCTTGTCGGACGACGAAGGCATCAGAGGTGATCTCCGCTAGGCCACTCTCGTCGACCTCATCCTGGCTGGCCGCGCCCCGCAACCGCGCCAGATCCCGGTGACCAGACGGCAGGCGCTCGACGGCCTGGTCACCGTGACGCATCGGGAGGTCTTCCTGTGCGAGATAGCTCAGACACGCGGGTCCCAGGACCTCGGCGATCGGCAACAGAGCGCCCAGGGCTGAGACATCAGTGACCTCGTCAGGAGCTAAGGCGCGCAGCGCGCAGTCGAGTTGACGGGCTGCGGCCGGGGAGGCGGCGGTGATAAGGACTGCGTCGTCGATCGCTACGATCCCCACCCAGTCGGGGCGCAGATTTTCGAGTCAGGGGATACAACGGCACGCGGCACGCTCACCGAGAAGGACCCCACCTCAACCCCCGCCAAGGCGGCCCACAATTGACGCACGCGGTCGATGAGAGCACTGGGCACCCTGCAGAGTCTGGCGCGCCCGGACCTCTTCGTGGCGCTCCGGTTGAGGATCCGGGTGCGGGCAGTGATGCGCGGCTTGTTGCGGTCCACCCCAGTGGTCTGCTCCAGGTCGATCACGATCTTGCAGACGCGTGACCGGACTAGACCGCCGCAGTGCCTGGGGCGCTTGGTCGAAGGGGTAGGTCGGAGCACCTTGGGATCGACTTGCCTGGGGCGACCAGGTTGGCGGCGGCCGGACCGCCCGCCGAGCGGCTCGACGCCGAGACCCTGACCGTCGACACCCTTCGAACTGCAGTCGGTCAGGTCACCTCCAGCACCAAGGTCCGCGGGAACCTCGACCGGATGCGCATGGCCGCCCACAACGGCGGCGGAGCATCCGGCGCCGCCGCCGCGATCGAGGAGTACTTGTCCAAGACTTGACAACGGGAACGCCTGAACGGTCGTTTGCCGATCCTCTAGCCCGAGTTTCCGACGATCTTGCTGTTTCGTGGGTTGGTCGCCCGGTGGCTTGATGTGTTTGGCCTGATGACACGCGGTGTCGGTGCTTGATTGGGCTGCCCGGGGGGTGTATGACCTAAT
>JBOHFU010000639.1:0-2625 GCA_050699675.1 Pseudonocardiaceae bacterium | reverse complement strand
GCGGGAGACCCTTGTGGCCACCCCTTCGGGATCGCCGCCCCCGCAGTACCGCCCGCCGTTGCCCCGCTGTCATGCCCCCGACAACGCCGTACTGGTCGGCGGGCGAGAACTCCAAGGCCTCAGCTAGGCACGCGGCCGCCACGGGGCAGCCGGCGCACACCGCCAGCGCCCGCCGCTCCCAGACATGCAGCGATCTGCCCGCGGGGCTATCCGCAGGACCGAAGAACGTCTCAGGATCCACCTCCCAACATGCTGGCCGCTGCCCAGTGACCAGCAGGTCCGGGGCGAGGCGGTCGGTGGTGATCATGGCCTATCACCGCCTACTTCGGTGCCGGCGGTGCATAGGCCGCCGCTCGACATGACTACTGAGCCTTATGAAAGGGTCCCACGTTCATTCGGGGAGGGTAACTCTTTCGTCTTGCGGCTCGAAGCTCATGCAATTGCCTGTAGAGGAAGAGTTGTGCGGCTTCTTGGCGTCCAGCTCGCGTTGCACGTCGCCGCTCGCTGAATCTGTACCCTATGAGCACGCCCAAGGCAAGGATCGCCAAGACGGATGCCACCGGAACGATCAATTCAGTGTTCATCTCCCTGCTCCTCCCTAGCGGTCTTCCCAACAGGTGGGACGGTGCGGGTACCCGAGCCGTCGTTGCAGTCAGTTACCCCACCTCACCTCGCAGTAAACGTCGCAGCCGTCCAGCGGGACATCGCGAGTAGGCCAGCCGGTTTCCTGTGCTACAAGAAGAGAGGCAGGTGCTGTCCCGCTGGCGGGTAAGCCACTGTCGACCGTGGTCGCGGTCCTACCCACCGGGAGCTCCACCTTGTCCCACCTGATCGCAGGCAACCCGGCCGGCTACGTCGACTCCCCAGGGCTGCCGGTCTTGCTGCTGATCGCGGCCATCGTCGGCGTGATCGTGGGGGCGGTGGGCGCGGCGGTCAACCGGGTGAAAACCTGGGATGAGTTCCTGCTGTGGGTGATCGGCGGGGCGATCGGCGGCGTGCTCGCCATCTTCGGCTGGGTCGGCATCATCCTCGGCGCCTCGGCGCTGTTCGGGCTCGGCGTGAGCGTGACCACCGCCGCCACCAGCGGGCTGATCATCTTCGGGACGGCGGCCCTGCTCGGGGCCGTGGTCAGCCCGCTGCTGGACAATACGGACAGCCCGGTGGCGTGGTGGTGCAGCGTCCTCATCAAGTGGGTGCAATCGCCGCTGCTGACCACCGTCGGCCTCGTCGCGACGCTGATCGTGGCGATCGGGCGCGGCAAGGTGGACTTCCGCCGGGGCATGCTGTTCATCGAGGTCTATCCCGGTGGCGGCGCGCTGACGCTCGGTGCCGTGGCCTGGACCCAGTCCGGCCGTTTCACCCCGGACGGGACCGTGCCGGATAGCTTGGCCCGGCACGAGGCGACGCACAGCCGGACCGTGGCGGCGCTCGGCGAGCTCGGCTTCTACGTCACCTATGTCACCATCGGCGCCATCTGGGGAGGGGTGCAGGGCGGCTCATGGAACAACCTCAACGCGGCCGGCTGCGGCAACCCGTTCGAGAAGACGGCGCACACGTTCACCGGCGACCCGGCCACCGCCCGATCCACGAGCGGCTGCCGACAGGCACGCTCCCATCGACACGCACGGTCGTCACCCCGGAAGCAAGGTGGGCGCGCAGCGAATCCTCAACCTTGAGCTGCGCCCCCCTCGGCGAACAGGACGGCAACGTATCAACCACCGGTCGCCGCGGCTCTTCCCCGATAATGCCTGGTGATCAGAACGCGGAGGTGTCAATGGGGACCGCGACGCACACCCCGGCGCTGTCGTACTGGCCGGCGGACACCTCCGAGGAGCTGCTGGAGCAGTCGGTCGGCGACGCGCTGCGGGAGGCTGCGGCCGAGGCCCCCGATCGTCTCGCGATCATCGAGGGCACTCCGGGCCCTGGCCCACGCCGGCAGCTGACTTACGCCGAGCTGCTCACGGCGTCTGAACAGGCTGCCCAGGCACTGCTGACCCGGTTCCGGCCCGGGCAGCATGTCGCGGTCTGGGCGGGCAACTCGCTGGAATGGATCCTGCTGGAGTACGCCGCCGGGCTGGCCGGCCTGGTGCTCGTCACGGTCAACCCTGCCTATCAGGCCGCCGAGCTCGCCTACGTGCTACGCCAGTCTCGCAGCGTCGGGTTGTTTCATGCGGCCAGCCACCGGGGCAATCCGATGGCCGAGATCATGGCCCGGGTCCGCGACGAGCTGCCCGAACTGCGCGAGGTTATCGCGTTTGAGGACTGGGACGAGTTCGTGGCCGACGCGCCCACCGGCACCCCGCTGCCCGTGGTGGCCCCCGGTGACCACATCCAGATCCAGTACACCTCGGGGACCACCGGCTTCCCGAAGGGTGTGCTGCTGAACCACCGCGGCCTGCTCAACAACGCTCGGCTGGTAATGCGGCGGCTCAATGCGGCGCCGGACGACGTCGCGGTCTCGCCGACGCCGCTGTTTCACACCACCGGTTGCGGGATGGGCGTGCTCGGCGCGCTCACCACCCGATCCACCCTGGTCTACCTGACCCGCTTCGACCCCGCGCTGCAGCTCGAGCTACTGGAGTCGATGCGGGCCACCATCACCGGTGGGGTGCCCACGATGCTGAT
>JBOHFU010000638.1:0-2626 GCA_050699675.1 Pseudonocardiaceae bacterium | reverse complement strand
GGGCGCATAGCTCAGCGGGAGAGCGCCCGCTTCACACGCGGGAGGTCGCTGGTTCGATCCCAGCTGCGCCCACTCGCCACGATTAGACCGTCGGCGCCAGTCGCCGCCCTTGAGTTGGGTGGGCGAAAGGTGTATGACCCTCGGGCCAGGCGACAGCGAGTCTCGTGGCCATGGAAGCAGCTTCGACGCCCGCTCGAGAGCGATCGCGTTTGATGCGCGTGTTGGACCGCCTCTGGTCGTGGGCCCTGGCGATCGTCGCGCTGCTCATTCTCGTGCTGGTAGGGGTGATCGCCGTCGGCGCGGTTTCCTTTGCGCTCAAGAGCCTCTGGGGCGAGCTGCTCTTCGCCGTAGTCGGCGCGTCGGTCGCAATCGCGATCTGCGCGAACCGGCTCCCAGAGCGGTTCTGGAAGACCTTCCGCGTGCAACCTCCCCCTCCGTGGCAGGCGCCGATTCTTGCTGCAGTCGCTCTCGTCGCCCTTCCGATCGCCGTCGTCAAGTGGCCGATCGGAGCCGTTGTGCTAGGAGCCGCCTTCTTCGCCGGTCTCGCGGCGTCCTACGCCGTGCCGCGGAGCGATGGACGGAAGCCTGTGGCCTGGGCCGGCTTCCTCGCCGCTCTGGCGGCCACTCTCGCATTCGCGTACCTGGGTACCCGAACGGCGGACGCGGTGCCGGTTCCCGACGCCGATCGCTCGGCGCCTTTCCCGGGCGCCGATCTTCTCGCCGTGCACTTTCGCCCGCAGCTCTTCTTCGACACCGTGGAGCGCTTCATCCCGCTCGACATCGAGGCCGCGATGCAGGGCCGGGACGTGCAGATGTGCCGCAACACGCTTCGCGGAAAGCAGTGCGAACGGGTCCTGCGCCCAGAAGACGTGGACGCATCGTTCGACTACCTCACGCTCCGGGGCGACCAGCTCGACGTCGACGATACTCCGGGTGGCGCGGGGAGCGCTTACTACTACCACGTCGTTCCTCGAGACGGGGAGGTCTACGTCGACTACTGGTGGTTCTTCGCGCAGAATCCCTCTCCGGTCGCCAAGCGCGCCGTCTGCGGGCCCGGTCTGAGGACGTCGGCGCTGAATTGCTTCGACCATCCGGCCGACTGGGAGGGGGTAACCGTCGTTCTGACGAAGTGCACGCCCGGGACGTCCGGCGATTGCTTCGAGGTCACCGGCGGCGCCTACGCCCCCGAGGCGGTCCATTACTCCCAGCACGGGCATTCCGTCAGGTTCAGCTGGAGCAAGCTGGAAGAGTTCTGGTCCGACCTTCCGCGGTGGTTCGACGCGCCGGAGGACCACGTCGGCCCCCTTGTCTTCGTCGCACGCGACAGCCACGCCTCATACGCGCGCCCGTGCCAGTCCGACTGCCACCAGACCGGGAGCGTCCTCGGCGACGGCGACCACGACGGTGGTCTCCACTGGGCCAACAACGACGCGTGTGGGGGGTGTCTGAAGCCGCTCCCCACGACCGCTGAGGGCGACGCGGCGCTGTGGAACGCGTTCCCGGGCCCCTGGGGCGCCCAGCGCTGCATCCTGGCCGAGAGCTACTGCGACGTGGGCCGCGCGCCGACCGCGCCGGGCTCGCAGGACCGCTACCGCCATCCGGAGCGCGTTGACCGGATTGGCTAGTCGATCCCCACCGGACTACGACGCGATCGTCGTGGGAAGCGGGTTCGGCGGCACCATCGCCGCGACGAAGCTCGTCGCCGCACGGAAGCGCGTGCTCATCCTCGAGCGCGGAACGTGGTGGGTCTCGCCGGAGGAGCTCGGTAGGCCACCGGCCCTCGCGCCTGGCCGCGTCCGGATGGTCGACTGGCTCGAGGAGCAGGGAGAGCCGTTCCAGTACTGGCCGCGGCCGAACCACAAGGACGGGCTGCTCTACCTCTTCGCGGTGAATCGCACCAAGCGAAACCCGAGGGGGCTGTACAACCTGACGCGCTTCGACGAGGTCACAGTGGTCACTGCGAGCGCCGTCGGCGGCGGATCGATGATCTACTCGAACGTAAACCTTCGTGCTCACCCGGAGGCGCTGGCGGGGATAGGGCTCCAGCTCGGCGACGCTGAGTACGACGCTGCGCTGGCCTGGATGGAAGAGGTGCGCGGCCCGCTGAACAGGATCGTGACGAAGATCCCGCTTCCAGGGCGCGACGTGTCCGACCTGGGCGCCGACGACTACCTCTACTTCGACCGTAGCCGCGTGCTGAAGGAGGCGGCGGCCGACGTCGCCCAGAAGCTCGGCATGGAGCTTCCCTGGTCGCCGCTCGACCTCTCTATCCTGGAATACGGCCCCGGTAGCGGAGCCGATCAGAACCACACGTTCTGCGAGCGCCAGGGACGCTGTATCTTCGGCTGCCTGCCCGGGGCGCGCGAGACCCTCGACCGGAGCCTTGTCGAGCGCGCGCTGTCGGTGCGCGATGCTGGCGCCACCCTGTGGCCGCTCGCCGAGGCCACCCGGATCGCCCGTCTCGACGGAGGCTTCGAGATCACGTTCCGCGACCATCGCCACGGCGGCGAGGAGAAGCGCGTCACGGCTCCCATGGTGTTCCTGGCAGCCGGCACACTCGGAACGGTCGAGCTCCTGCTTCGCTCGCGCGAGGAGGGTCGCATCCGGCTGAGCGACCAGGTCGGAC
>JBOHFU010000637.1:0-2629 GCA_050699675.1 Pseudonocardiaceae bacterium | reverse complement strand
CATAATCTTTTGCTGGAACACGATTCCTTTGTCGATACGTTCCTGTGGTGTCCCGAAGCCGCCTACGGCGATGAGGCACGTAAACGGGCTGTCGAGTTGGTGGCGCGTGCGCACCTGTCGTACCAGGTGTCGGAGAAAACGTTGGCGCGGATTTCTGAGCGCGATAGGCCGGACGGGTTGTTCTCTATCGCGCAGTTGCCCATGTGGGAGCCGGCGGACATACGGCTTGGCGAGTCCTCACTAATTATGGTTGCCGATGGTATGGAGATTCCAGGCAACCTGGGGACCTTGATTCGAACGTTGGACGCGGCTGGCGCGGACTGTTTGGCGTTGACGAATCGGCGCACCAGATTGACGCATCCGAAGGTATTTCGGGCAAGTCAAGGCATGGTCCTCACAATGCCCGTGCTGGATTTCGACCGAGCGGAAGACGCGATATCCTGGCTTCGATCAAATAATATCAATATCTATTTGGCTGACACGGATAGCGCGAAGAATTATCGGTCGTTCGATTATTCGAGCACGCGGACCGCCTTCGTTCTTGGTTCCGAGCGTTACGGAATTTCCAAGCCGTGGTATGGGGCAGGTTATGAACGTGTGTTCATCTCCATGCTGGGTTCGGCCGACTCGCTGAACGTGTCTATTTCCGCGGCCGTGTTCCTGTTCGAGGCGCGAGCGCAGAAAAACCACTGGTAGGACCGCCTTGCGGTAGGCGACCCAAGCGAGCCACCCCGCTGTGGAGCGAGTTATATCGGGTCGAGTCGGAACCGATCTGGTGCGATAGTGTACGCGTCAGCAAAAAATCGTAGAAAATCGTCCAAGTCGAACTGGAGAAAATCGCATGGATCGACATCTGCACTCGGGTTTGTTTTGCAGAGGTACTTTCCTCTGCAAATGCCGATATTCGTGCAGCTCCCGCACTCCTGATCTTGGAACGGATCGTGCTCGACGTAGCCGGAGAAGATGTCCTGGTAGGCGTCCAGCGAGCCATCATCGCCTGTGAGCTGGTCAATCGAGGCGACCGGCGAGTGGAAGGCATCACAGAGCGCCAAGCTGCCCTCCGCCGTGACTTTGAGGTTGTATGGGTGTAGGCCGCACAGGTGGCGAAGGTAGGACGGGGAAAGTCCTTGATCACGTCGCCGTGCTCGAACTTCAACTTGACCAGGTCGAGGTACAGTTTGTTGTACTGTTCCTTGTTCAGGGTCGGAACCGGCAGATTGTAATCGTAGTTGACCGTGTTGTATAGCTCAAACTCGGTTTCGTTGATTCCAAGTTCTTTCACCATTCGGTACACGTCGGGGACGTATCTCGCGTTGAAGGCGTTGGCGTTGAATCGCACACTGAGTAGAGTCCTGTACTCGTTGAAATGCTCGACGTGCTTGGTGAGACGCTTAACGATCAGGTCAAGATGGTCCGCAAGACCTTCTGCTTTTGCATGAGCGGTTCGCCGCCGATGAAACGCAAAACGAGATCAGTGATCGGACGCTTGCCGCTTTCCGCCGCCGATCTCACATAAGTACCCAGCTTTCCGGTGATATCGTCACTAATCGCGCCGGGCTTGCGGTAACTATTCTGATAACAATACGTGCACGCGAGATTGCACGATTGTGTCAGCTCCACGGTGATGGATAACAGTGCGTTGTTGCGCTTGCTGCTCATGTACCGCTCATGTGCTACGTTCACTTCATCGAGATCAACACCAACCAGGAACCCGCTGGCCTCCAGCTCGCTTCGCTCATCGTCCGGTAGCGCGGCCATGTCGCCATCGCGCACTGCCAACGCGACCGGCGTATCTACCACCGCGATGCTGCCCCAGAACTTTGTTGAAGATGACGTAACGCTCGGGATTGGCCGTATCGGTGTAGTGGTTGTAGTAGGACGGCTTGAGGCTGGTCGCTGCGGTGCCGTATTCGCGGACGAGCGTGTCAGCCACGGGATACGGACACCCTCCGGGCCTCGGACCCCTCGCGACGGGCTACCGCATTCGTCTCACGCTCCGGGCGCACCTGCGCGTCGGAACTCGAACCCTGGCACCCACCACAAGCGGTAGCGCGCAGGGCTTGTCCTTGAGGTTGACGACAACCGTCATCGCGTACCAGTCCTTCCGAAGCCAGATTGATCCACATCGAACCTATGGAGCCAACAGACGAACCGTCTAGCGCCGTCCGAGTGCTACCACCACCACGCGGGCGTGGGACGCGAGAAGTCTGTGCCGCATCGCACCGCGGCGACCGAACCCGGCGCGCACGCGTTCGACGGGACACTGAAGGTCACGAAGGGGGCGCGGAGTAGTCGGTAGAGGTTGCGTGCATGATTCGGCCGGGATCCTGGGCAACACCTCGGTCGCGTCCAGCGGCCAGCGTATGGTGGCTGATCTTTGCGGCGCTGTTGACCACGACGTGTCGCGTCGCTGATGTCGTCGCGTGCATTTATCTCACTCTGGGTGAGAGGCTGCTGCATGGAAGTGGCCCGCTAGTGGCCGCACCGGTCAGGAACTTTCGGTCTCTGTCATCAGCATCCGGAGTGTCAGGGAGTGCTTCTTAGCCGGTAGCGCGTCGAGTGCTGCTCGGGCGTAGGCCGTTCCGCCGTCGCGGTCCCCGGCGCGGACGAGCATCAGGCCCCGGTGCAT
>JBOHFU010000636.1:0-2629 GCA_050699675.1 Pseudonocardiaceae bacterium | reverse complement strand
GCCGCCGAGGCCACCGCCGCGCGGGCGGATCGGCGCAGGTTGGCGTCATCGAAGTTGGCCAGCCGGTTGGCGGTGGCGCGGACCTCGCGGCGCACCCGGCGTTCTTCCCAGGCCAACACCGTGTCGTGCGCACCGAGCCGGGTGAGCAGCGCTCCGATGGCGTCCCCGTCGCGGACCACCACCCGATCGGTGCCCCGGACCTCGCGGGCCTTGGCTTGGATGCCCAGCCGACGAGCCGCCCCGACCAGGGCCAGCGCCGCCTCCGGCCCAGGGCAGGTCACTTCCAGCGCAGCCGAGCGGCCGGGCTCGGTGAGCGACCCGTGCGCGAGGAACGCACCACGCCACGATGCCTCGGCATCGCAGAGACCACCGGAGACGACCTGCGGGGGCAACCCCCGCACCGGGCGCCCGCGCAGGTCCAGCAGCCCGGTCTGGCGGGCCAGCCCCTCCCCGTCGCGGACCACCCGCACCACATAACAGGTGCCTTTGCGCAGCCCACCGGCCGTGATCAGGTGCACATCGGAGTTGTGCCCGTAGAGCTCGTGCACCTCCCGACGCAGCCGCCGCGCGGTGGAGCCGGTGTCCAGCTCGGCCTCCACCACGACACGCCCGGCAATGATGTGCAGTCCACCGGCGAAGCGCAGCAGTGAGGCGACCTCGGCCCGCCGGCAGCACGTCTTGGTCACCCGCAGCCGGCTCAGCTCGTCCTTGACGGCGGAGGTCATGGCCACCGGCGCTTCTCCTCCCGTTGCAGGCCCTGACAAGCAGGTCTCAGCTGTCAATGCTTCGACCCTGACAAGCAGGTCTCAGCTGTCAATGCTTCGACCCTGACAAGCAGGTCTCAGTATCCGACGCAGCGCCGCGGCCAGTGCTACCGGATCGTGGCGATCGGCGGATCCGTCAGCGGCGACCCGGTCAAGGTACGCGAGCCCGCCAAGCTCCTCGGCGCAGCGGTGCAACCGAGCCGGCACCGCGACAGCGTCGATATCGGCGAGGACCGCGTGCACGGTGAACCCGGGCGGAGCGTGACCGGACAGTACGGTCAAATGCTGCTCGGGGGAGAACCCGGCCGTCTCGCCCGGCTGCGGCGCCAGGTTGAGCACCACTATCCGGCGGGCCGCGGTACCGCCCAGCGCGTCAGCCAGGTCGGGGACCAGCAGGTGCGGTAGCACACTGGTGAACCACGAACCCGGCCCGAGCACCACGACGTCGGCGTCAGCGACCGCCCGGACCGCCTCGGCGCAGGCATGTGGGCACTCCGGACGCAGCCATACCCGGTGCACCTGACCCGGCGTGGTCGCCACCGCCACCTGGCCGCGGATCCGCCGCAGGGTGTCCGGGTCGCCGTCCAGGCCGGCCACGTCGGCCTCGATGTCCAGCGGCTCGGCGGCCATCGGCAGTACCCGCCCGGTCACCTCGAGCAGCCGGCACGCCTCATCGAGCACTTCCACCGGGTCGCCGAGGACCTCCAGCAACCCAGCCAGCACCAGGTTGCCCACGGCGTGCCCGGCCAGCGCCCCGGTGCCGCCGAAGCGATGCCGGAACACCTGCCGCCAGCGGGCCCCGCTGCCCTCGCCGGCCGCCAGTGCGGTCAGCGCCATCCGAAGGTCGCCCGGCGGGAGCAGACCCAGTTCCCGGCGCAGCCGCCCCGACGAGCCGCCGTCATCGGCCACCGTCACCACTGCGGTGACGTCCTCGGTGATAGCGCGCAATGCCAGCAGCGTTGCGTACAGTCCGTGACCGCCGCCCAGCGCGACGGCCTTGAGACCCGGGTGGCTGAGACCCGGGTGGTGCACACCCGAGTGGCTCACTCCCGACCCACGTCCCGGTGCACCACCTTGACGGTGATCCCGTCCTCCTCGCCGAGCCGGGCGGCCAGCGCCTCGGACACGACCACGCTGCGGTGTTTACCACCGGTGCACCCCACCGCGAGGGTGAGGTAGCGCTTACCCTCCCGCCGGTACCCGCCGCTGATCAGCCGCAGCAGCTCCAGGTAGCGGTCCAGAAACTCCTCGGCGCCCGCCTGGGACAGCACGTAGTTGCGGACGTCGGCGTCCAGGCCGGTGAAGTCCCGCAGTTCCGGGATCCAGAACGGATTGGGCAAAAACCGCACATCGATCACGAGGTCGGAGTCCATCGGCAGCCCGTACTTGTAGCCGAAGGACACCACGGTGATCCGGGTGCGGCTGCTGGCTTCCCCCCCGAAGGCGTGCTCGATCTTGGCCCGGAGCTGGTGCACGGACACCCCGGTGGTGTCCAGCACCAGATCGGCCTCCTCGCGTAGCGGCGCGAGCAGCGCGCGCTCCGCGGCGATCCCGTCGGCCAGCCGCCCGTCGCTCTGCAGCGGGTGGCTGCGCCGGACCTGCTCGAAGCGACGGATCAGCACCGCATCGGTGGCTTCCAGGAACAGCACCTTGGGCCGGTAGCCAAGGGCATCCAGATCCTTGATCACAGCGGCGAGGTCGTCGGTGAACGCCCGGCTGCGCACGTCCATGACGACCGCCACCCGGGTTACCACGCCTTGCGAGCGCGCGCCGAGCTCCACCATGGTGGCGATCAGCTCGGGCGGCAGGTTGTCCACCACGAACCAGCCCAGATCCTCGAGCACCTTGGCCGCCGTGCTGCGACC
>JBOHFU010000635.1:0-2635 GCA_050699675.1 Pseudonocardiaceae bacterium | reverse complement strand
GACTGGGCCGGATACCGCGGGCTCGACGACGTCACGCAGCGCCGCCCGGATTCCGTCGGGGGTGGTTGTCACCGGCAGCGCCGCGACCGGGGCGCGCACGGTGCCGCCGCGGACCCAGACAGCGAGTATCAAGTCGGTGGTAGCGGGGACGTCCAGCCGCTGGCCAGGCTTTGGATCGACCGGGATCGGCCGCGCGCCCTCGAAGCGGATGGTGCCCTCGACAGGCCCCCGGTCAGTCTGGGTGCGCAGCCCCTCCAGCGCCGCCGTAAGGGCCGCCCGGTTACCGGTGGTCACCACACCCACCTCGCGGGTCCGCCACGTCGAGGCCAGCCGGGTCCATGGGTTGAGTGGCTGCGCGCCGGCCTGGTCGAGCGTGCCGGGCCAGTTCAACGTGAGACCAGCCCGCACCGGGTCGAGGGTGGTGCTGACGTCGCCCGCGCGCAGTGCGATCGGGTGGTTCAGCTGTGGCTCGAGTCGCTCACGGAGCCGCTGCTCGGCCGCGGTGCGTTGCATCCCGCCGACGTCGACCCCCGCCACGGTGACACCGCGTGGCACGTCATCACGGGACATCGCCAGATCGATGCCGTAGATCAACGCGAGCAGCCCGAGCGCCACCACCGCGGCGATCCCACTTCGGCGCAGTACCCCTGGACCCGGCGCCCGATCGCGGTTGCCGGGGTCCTCCTCACGCGTTTCGCCCCACTGCGGCAACGGCGGACCTGCGACGGTGAGCGGATCGGGAGTGGAGTCCGCTGCCTCGGGGAACTCCGGGATCTCGTCGGTGTCGTCGGTCCGGGTCGACCCACCGAACCATGACCATGTCGCGGGTCGTGCCAGCCTGTCGGGCACCGCACCCCTTCCCCTCGACGAGCTGGTACTCCAGTTGGCACCGGTCTCTGTCATGTTGACGTCACAGGTAGAGGCCGGTTCCATGTTCGGTGCGCTCGCTGGCAACGGCTTGCAGGTCCCGTTCCCGCACCACCAGGTAAGCGCGCCCGCGCACCTCGAACTCGTACTGATCCTCGGGGTTGAACAGCACCCGGTCGCCCACCGCGACGCTGCGGACGTGGTTACCGATCCCGTACACCTCGCCCCACGACAACCGCTTGGCCATTTGCGCCGTCGCCGGGATGAGGATTCCACCGCTGCTCCGGCGCTCGCCTTCCTCGCCCACCAGGCGCACCATCACGCGGTCGTGGAGCATCTGGATTTCGAGCTTGCTGTCGGACACGGCGCCGAGGGTAGTGCCCCCGTCCGCGCTGCTAGCCGCGGCCCGCACCACGACATCCCGCTAGGAGGTCCCAGCTAGGAGGGCCATGGCATAGGGAAGCCCCGTGAGGCTGCCGGGTCGGGGGTCCAACAGCATCACGGGGCTATCCCTGTCATCGCTACCCGTCACAGCACCGTTACAGCCTCTGCCGAGTTTCCGGGGATTCACTCGTTCGGGGAGCGATCACAGGGCTGGCTTGCCGAGCAGGAAGCGCCCGAAGTGCGGGACGGTGAACGCGATCTGCCCACGTTCCCCGGAGTAGACCAGCCCCTTCTTGAGCAGACTGTCCCGCGCCGGGGACAGTGACGAGGCCCGGCGGCCGAGCTGGTCGGCCACCTGGGTGGTGCCGACCGGCTCGTCGCGGCCACCGGTGAGTTCGGCCATCGATTGCAGGTACTCCCGCTCGGCGGGGGTGGCCCGCTCGAACCGGGACCCGAAGAACCCGACGGCGAGTTCGCCCTCGGCGTCGGGAGCGGCCACCTGGACATCGAGGATCCCGATCGGCGACGACGGGGCGGCGTCCCACGCGGCCTTGCCGTATGCCTGCACGAAATACGGGTAGCCGCCGGAGGTCTCGAACAGCGTGTCCAGCGCGTCTCGGGTGATCTCGGCGTGCTCCCGCTCGATCGGCGCAACCACCGCTCGGTCGGCGTCGGCACGGTCCAGCCGATCGATCCGCAGGTAGCGGAACAACCGCTCGGAGTAGGACTTCGACGCGCTGAGCACCGCTGGCAGGTGCGGTAACCCCGCTCCGACCACCACCAGCGGCGCGCCGGACTGGGACAGCTCGTGGCACGCGGCGCACAGTGCGGAGACGTCGTCGGGCGCCACGTCCTGCATCTCGTCGATCAGTAGCGCCACCCCGGTGCCGACGTCGGCGGCCAGTTCGGCGACCTCGGTGAACAGCTCCACCAAGTCGATCTCGATGTCCCCGGAGTCGGCCCGGCCGGCCACGATCGGCGCGTCGATGCCCGGCTGCCACCGGTCCCGCAGCTTGGCGTCGCTAGGTGCGGCGCGCAGGGCGAAGGCTTTGAGCACCCCCAGCGCTTCCTCAACCCGGTCCGGGGCCCGGTGGCGCAACGCCAGATCACGCACCGCCCGGTGCAGCGCGGCCGACAGCGGGCGGCGCAGCCCGCCGTCCGGACGGGCCTCGACCTTGCCGGCACCCCAGCCGCGGCGCATCGCCATCGACCGCAGCTCCCCGAGCAGCACCGTCTTGCCCACCCCGCGCAAGCCCGTCAGCACCAGGGAGCGTTCCGGGCGCCCGCGGGCCACCCGCTCCAGCACCACGTCGAAGGCACTCAGCTCACGGTCCCGCCCGGTCAGCTCAGGCGGCCGCTGCCCGGCACCAGGGGCGAACGGGTT
>JBOHFU010000634.1:0-2642 GCA_050699675.1 Pseudonocardiaceae bacterium | reverse complement strand
TCGGTGATCCGCAGCCCCAGCTCGGGCAGCAACCAGGACTCCAGCGCGCAGATCGACGGATGGTCGATGACGTCGCGGGCGAGGTAGAGGCCGAACGGCTCGACCCGGTACTCGCGGACGGTGCGGACGACCCCCTTGGGATCGGTGTTGGTCATCGCGTCCAGGTCGAACAGCTCGACCTTGGGAGGGTGGATGTGCGGGGCGGTCTCGGCGATGCTGCGGTGCGGGGCCGTCATACAGCGCGACCCTACCCAGCCCGCGGGGCGCCGGACCGGTCGTTCGCCCGCTCGGCAGAGTCGGCCGTCAGACCGTCCAGGGCAAAGACGGACTGTCAGGGGCCCGGCCTACCCTCAATGCCATGACCGATGCCGCCGCCATCCAACGCGATCTGCTTCCGCACTCCGAGTTCCGCCCGCTCGGCAAGACTCCCCGGACGCAGGGCCGGTTCCAGATGGTCAGTGACTACGCGCCCGCCGGCGACCAGCCAGCCGCTATCGATGAGCTGGAACGCCGGATCACCGGAGGTGAGCGTGACGTCGTGCTGCTGGGCGCCACCGGAACCGGCAAGTCGGCCACCACCGCCTGGCTCATCGAACGGGTGCAGCGCCCCACGCTGGTGATGGCACCGAACAAGACCCTCGCCGCGCAGCTCGCCCACGAGCTGCGGGACTACTTCCCGAACAGCGCGGTGGAGTATTTCGTCTCCTACTACGACTACTACCAGCCCGAGGCGTATGTCCCGCAGACAGACACCTACATCGAGAAGGACTCCTCGATCAACGACGACGTGGAGCGGTTGCGGCACTCCGCCACGATGTCGCTGCTCACCCGGCGTGATGTGATCGTCGTCGCCTCGGTGTCCTGCATCTTCGGGCTCGGCACCCCGCAGGAGTACCTGAACCAGTCGATCCATGTGCCAGTCGGCGGTGAGGTCGGACGTGACCCGCTGTTGCGGGCCTTGGTCGGCATCAACTACGCCCGCAACGACGTCGCCTTCGCCCGCGGGACGTTCCGGGTCCGCGGTGACACCGTGGAGGTGATCCCGGCCTACGAGGAACTCGCGGTCCGCATCGACTTCTTCGGTGACGAGGTCGAGTCGCTCTATTACCTGCACCCGCTCACCGGAGAGGTGGTGCGGGAGGTGTCCGGGCTGCGGATCTTCCCGGCCACGCACTACGTCGCAGGGCCAGAGCGGATGGAGCGTGCCATCGTGGGCATCGAGTCCGAGCTGGAAGACCGGCTGGCCGCGATGGAGAAGCAGGGCAAGCTGCTGGAAGCGCAGCGGCTGCGGATGCGAACTCACTACGACGTCGAGATGATGCGTCAGGTCGGGTTCTGCAACGGCATCGAGAACTACTCGCGGCATATCGACGGGCGCGCGGCCGGCTCGGCACCGGCCACCCTGCTGGACTACTTCCCCGAGGACTTCCTGCTGGTCATCGACGAATCACACGTCACGGTGCCGCAGATCGGCGGGATGTACGAAGGCGATGCCTCCCGCAAGCGCACCCTGGTGGAGCACGGGTTCCGGCTGCCTTCGGCACTGGACAACCGGCCGCTGACCTGGGAGGAGTTCCAGGACCGGATCGGGCAGACGGTGTACCTGTCGGCTACTCCGGGACCGTATGAGATGGGCCAGGCCGGTGGGGAGTTCGTCGAGCAGGTCATCCGCCCGACTGGCCTGGTGGACCCGGAGGTCGTGGTGAAACCCACCCAGGGCCAGATCGATGACCTGGTGCACGAGGTGCGCATCCGCGCCGAGCGCAACGAGCGGATCCTGGTCACCACCCTGACCAAGAAGATGGCTGAAGACCTCACCGACTACCTGCTCGAGCTCGGCATCCGGGTGCGCTACCTGCACTCCGAGGTGGACACGCTGCGCCGGGTGGAGCTGTTACGGCAGTTGCGGCTGGGTGAGTTCGACGTGCTGGTCGGGATCAACCTGCTACGCGAGGGTCTGGACCTGCCCGAGGTGTCGCTGGTGGCGATCCTGGACGCGGACAAGGAGGGGTTCCTGCGCAGCGGGACCTCGCTGATCCAGACCATCGGCCGGGCCGCCCGCAACGTGTCCGGCCAGGTGCACATGTACGCCGATAGGGTCACCGACTCGATGCGCCGGGCCATCGACGAGACCAACCGGCGGCGAGCCAAGCAGGTCGCCTACAACACCGAACGCGGGCTGGACCCGCAGCCGCTGCGCAAGAAGATCAACGACATTCTGGAGCGGGTCTACGCCGAGGCTGGTGACACGTTGGACACCGGGACGGTGCAGGTCGGAGGATCCGGGCGCAACGCCTCCCGCGGCAAGCGCGCGGCCGGTGAGCCTGGGCGGGCCCGAGGCAGCGCGGGCGTGCTGGAGGGGCGCGACACCTCGTCGATGCCTCGGGCCGAGCTCGCAGACCTGGTGCAGCAGCTCACCGACCAGATGATGGGCGCGGCCCGGGAGCTGCAGTTCGAGCTGGCCGCCCGGCTCCGCGACGAGATCGCCGACCTCAAGAAGGAGCTCCGCGGCATGGACGCCGCCGGCCTCCGCTAGTTGGACGCCCTTCAAGTACCGCCAACCCCCCGCTGGAACGTCTCAAACCGCCGCCAACCTCGTCGCCGACGATGCACCGCCGTGGCCGGGGGCCCACCGCGGATCC
>JBOHFU010000633.1:0-2651 GCA_050699675.1 Pseudonocardiaceae bacterium | reverse complement strand
CGGTAAACGAAGGGGGCCAGCCCGTGCGGAAACTGAGATGGAAACTGAAGAATCGCTTCTGGAATTGGTTCATCGTTCAGAAGTTCCGCTTCAACGAGCCACGACGTGTTCCTAAACCCAGGGACAGCGCTCGGAAGATACGACGTATTCCGCTCTCCCAGAGATACCCATCAATTCCCGTCTCGAATATTCTCGTCGCCAACTATGTCCCGGCAGATGAAAGCAAGTTCATCGGGCGGGTCGCCGTCTGGATCCAGGCCCGGTTTTATCGTCACTTCCCCCCCAAAGAACCCGGCCTCCCCTCGATTGACCCCGATCCCATTGCGGCGGTTGATCTCGCCTACGGCCAAAGACACCGGGAGTACTTTCGCGCCCCCGTGATACCGAAGGAGTATCAGGGCCCGATCGACCTCGGGTCGCTGGCTGTGGCAGGACCATATTCCTGCTATCTGCAGCATGTTGACGGGGGAGGCTACGAGTGGGACCTACGGCATCTGGATTGCTACGAGTGCCATCCGGGGCTCCGGAGGCTCGGCGTCCGGGTGCTCTTCGAGGTCAACCAGGTCGCCCGGTGCCTCAAGACCGTCGAGATCGACTGCGAGCTGGGTCTGTGCAAACCGGGGGACCCGGAGTGGGAGCTGGCGCAGCAGATCGCGTTGTGCGCGGCGACGACCCAGGTGTCCCTCGTCCGCCACTTCATTGGGACCCACCTGGCACTCGTGGCCCAGTTCGCGATCGCCACTCGGAACACCCTGCCGGCGAACCACTGTGTACGGCGCCTCCTCTGGCCGCACGTGTGGGGAACCCAGTACTCAAACGAGCTCGTCACCGAAATCTCGATGATGAAGGGTGGCGATTTCGAAGAGATATTCAGCTTCAGCTATGACGGACTCTGCAAGCTCCTGGCGAATTCCTACGATCAGTACGATATTTGTGTGATCGATCCATTGACCGATGCGGATCGCCGTGGGATCCTCAAGGGCGGGTTCGACCTCCCGGCGCTCGACAACCGCTTAGCACACTGGGACGTGATGCATGCCCACGCTTGCCGTTACCTCTGCCTGTATTACGGCTGTGACCAAGATCTCCGAGATGATGCCGCGATCCGGGCATGGGTCAAAGAGCTGAATCGTCTCGTACCCAATGGTGTCAACCGCTTGTTGGGCGACAAGCTCACGATCGACGGGGCGGCGAAGCTCATCGCCGCCTACATCTACGCCGGGACCGTGGAGCACGAAGTTCTCGGGTCGGCACTGTGGGACTATCAACTGTGGACGCACGTGCAGCCCGTGCGAGTCTACAAGAACGGCCGGCGGGAGCCGATCGATGTATACCAGCGGCTCGTCAACTATAATTTCAGTGCCAATGTGAGGCGAGCACCGCTCCTGCAGGATTTCTCGTATCTGGCAGGGAACGACGACGCCGGTGCAGCCGCCTTCAGCACCTTCCTGGCCGAGTTGACCGAGCTGCAATTGCGTCTCAAGAAAGAGCCTCATGACTGCTGGAAGATCTATCCGGCGGATCTGGAGGTGAGTGTGAACGGCTGATGCTGTGAGGTGAGACTTATCATGGTGACACTCGTCATAATGAGATTCCTGGTTCCAGCCCGTGCTCATCGAGCAGCTGCCGCAGCTGCCGCAGCGCCCGAGCGCGGGTCGGCCCCATGCTGCCGACCGGGATTCCGGTGATGCGGGCGATCTCAGCGTACGACGGTGGGCTGTCGCTGAACAGTGCCTGCAGGAGAGTCCGCCCGCGCAGCGGCAGCTCGGCGACCAGGCTGCGCAGGGCCAGCACAGTCTCCGCAGTGAGAAAGTACTGTTCGGGGTCTGCGGACGGGTCGGTGACAGTGCCCAACATCGCCTCATCGCGGTATACGGTGCGCTTGGACTGACGGAGGATGGACAGGCATTCGCGGCGGGCGGTGGTGGCAAGCCACCCACTGAGCCGCTCCGGATCTTGCACCTGGTGCCAATTCGTCATCAGTCGCAGCCAGGTCATCTGTATCGCGTCGTAAGCGTCAGCTTCTTGCAGCCGAAACGAGCGAACCGCCGCCGATACAGTCCCGCTGTACCTGCGTACGATCTCTTCCCAGGCCGACCTATCGCCCTGTTCGGCGGCGAGCAGCAAAGTAGCGGTGGCTGGTGTCGCGTCTAAACCGACGTCGCTGGGTGTGACGGTTGTGGTTGGCATCGCGATCTCTCTTATTTGTGGCGTGCGCTAGCGAGACAAGTGAGTGTGTCGGCGGATGAGGATCCGCGACCGGCGCCTCCGAAATACAACTCAGAGCGCCGATGTCTCCTTGCCGGTCAGCATTCTTTTCTGGCTGATATGACCGTATGGGCGCGGGGCAGGAGGTATATCTGCCAGATGGCATATATGCGGGCTACCGGTGGCCACGAGGTGAGCGGCAGGCGCTCAGGAGCTGGCGACGTTGCCCGGGGGGACGGCGGAGGTCACCGCTTGGTGGCGTCGGTGGCGGGAGGGTCGAGTCCGCGTCTGGTGGCTTCGGCGGCCAGGTGGGAGCGCGATGGGGTGTCGAGCTTGGCGAAGATGTGGGAGAGGTGGGCCTTCACGGTTCCGGGGGAGATGAACATGTGCTCGCCGATCTGGCGGTTGGTGAGGCCGGCGGCGATGTGGCGTACGACGTCGAG
>JBOHFU010000632.1:0-2654 GCA_050699675.1 Pseudonocardiaceae bacterium | reverse complement strand
GTCAGCGCCAGGTCGAGGGCATGTCGAACGAGGAGCTCGAGCGGCTCGTCGTCACGCTCGAGGAGGAGATGTTCGCCGCCGCGGAGGAGCTTCGCTTCGAGTACGCCGCGAAGCTCCGCGACGAGATCAAGGACCTCCGCCGCGAGCTGCAGGCGGCCGCAGAGCCCGCCCACTAGCCGCCGGTCGTCGGCGTCCAACGGGTTAGCAACCGGTTCCGGCTCGAACAATGGGCCCGAGGGCGGGTTGTAAGTGCCGCCGCGAAGGAGTAATTTCGCGTCGTCTAATCCCGGGGAGAGGAGTCACATTGAAACCGCGGTCGAGGGTTGCGTCGCTGTGCGCGCTCACACTTCTCGTCGTGCTCGCCGTCGCAGGTGCCGGTGGTGCGGGCGCCACTCAAGGGTCGGCGAAGAGCGCCAAGGCGCAGGCGGTTGCGGCGCCGCCGACTCAGAAGGCGATTCTCTTCGCTGCCGACGGAATGCGGCCCGACCTTGTCGACCGCTACGCGGGCCAGGGCTTCCTGCCCACGATGCAGGCACTCATGCGCGACGGTGTCAAGGGGCAGAACGGCCTGCTCCAGGGCTTCCCGCCGAACACCGGCGTCGGCTGGAGCACGCTCGCCACGGGAACCTGGCCGGGCGAGCACGGCTCGACGAACAACACCTTCCACCGGACCGGCGAGGGCAACTTCAACAACTCAACCAGCTTCGCCGCGACCGGCATCCTCCAGGCCGACCACATCGCACAGGCTGCCGAGCGGGCCGGCAAGAATGTCGTCTCAGTCGAATGGGTGGCCTCGCGCTCGCTCGTGCCGGCACTCCAGGGCCCCGTCGTCGACTTCCGCAGCTTCTTCTCCCGCCGGGGCATCGTCCTCAACTACGACTTGCCCGGACAGCCGGCCGGCGCCAACGCGTTCGGCGTCGACTACCAGCGGGTCGACCTAGAGCCGGCCGCGGGCTGGGCCAACGTTCCCGCCTCGTTCAGCCCGGCACGGCAGCAGCAGTTCACGCTGACGACCACCTTCGCAGCCGCGAACCCGACGCGGGTCTACGACCTCTACATCTACGACTCGACGAACGACGGCACGACGAATTACGACCACGTGCTCGTCGTCCCGGCGACGGCCGGCAAGGACGGCAGCGCAGCCGTCGCCGACCTCGCCCAGGGCGACTGGGCAGACGTCAAGGTCGCCCTCATCGGCCCGCGCGACGGCCAGACGGCGGGCTTCTACGTGAAGGCGATCGACATCGCGCCGGACCTGTCCCAGTTCCGGGTCTACTTCACGTCCGTCGCGCGCGTGAACGCCACCTACAACGCGCTCGGAGCGGCCGGCTCGGCCGCGTTCGAGGAGACCCTCGCGCACGACTTCCCGACCTCCACGGCGGCCGACTTCGCGCCGCTCGAGGCCGGGATCGTGGACGAGGACACGTACGTCGAGCAGGGGCTCCAGTGGAAGGACGCCCACTGGGCGTACCTCCACTACATCTTCGAGACGCTCGACGTGAAAGCAGACCTCCTGCTGCTCGGGACGCCTGTCACCGACGAGTTCAGCCACCAGTTCATGGGGCTGGTCACACCGACGGACATCGACGGGAACCCGAATCCGTTCTACGACGACGTGACGAACGACGACATTCCCGACGGTCGCGTGGCCGAGCGAGAGGGCTACATCCGCTCCGCCTACATCGAGGCCGACGAGACGCTCGCCCTTGGGCGCGAGCTCATGGGCCAGAACGACACGACCGTCTTCGTCTCCTCCGACCACGGCTTCGCTCCGCAGTGGCTCGCGGTCAACGTGAGCAAGGTGCTGGTCGACCTCGGCCTGCAGGAACGTGAGCAGAGCGGCAACTGCCGCAAGGCCGCGAACGATCCGGGCACGACCACGCCCGGCGACACGCTCGCCAAGGAATGTCACGCGGGCGGCACGTCGCAGATCTACATCAACCTGGCCGGCCGCGATCCGGCAGCGGGGAACACCCCGCAGGTGCCGGCCGCGAACTACGAGGCTGTCCGAAACCAGATCATCACTGCGTTCCAGAACCTCGACGACCCCAACCTGCCCGGACAGCAGCAGGTCGTTGAAAGGGTGATGAAGAAGGAGGAGCTGCGCAACGTCGACGGGACGGACGCCCTGCATCCGAACCGGAGCGGTGACGTCGTTGTCGTCTTCCGGCCCCCGTACCAGACCGACGCCCAAACGCCCGGCGTGCTGGTCGCTCCCTCCCAGTTCTTCGGTCAGCACGGCTACCTGCCGAACCTCGTCAACCTCGCGCGCAACGTCAACATGCACGGGACCTTCATCGCCGCCGGACCGGGCATCCGCAGGCAGAATCCCGTCGCGGGCGTGCGCGCCATCGACCTCGCGCCGACCCTCGCCTACCTGATGGGCATTCCCGGGCCGCAGAACGCCCGCGGGAAGATCCTCAGGCAGCTCTTCCCGAGCCCGGGGCAGCTGAAGGAGATCACGATCCTCGACATCAGCGACTACCACGGGCAGCTCGTGCCGCTCACCGAGGCCGCCGACACGCTGGCCGGCGGAGGCGCGGCCAACCCGACGTTCGGGATCGGCGGGGCCGCATTCCTGAAGCCGTGGTTCGACGTCTACCGCGCCGAGGCGCCGGGCGGCTCGATCACGGTGGCGGCGGGAGACTCGATCG
>JBOHFU010000631.1:0-2659 GCA_050699675.1 Pseudonocardiaceae bacterium | reverse complement strand
CGACATCACCTTGCATCCGGTGGCGCTGTCCAGCCAGGACATCGTCGACTACTACGAGGGTTTCTCCAACGCGACGCTGTGGCCGCTGTATCACGATGTGGTGGCCCCACCGGTGTTCCATCGACACTGGTGGGAGGCCTACGTCGAGGTCAACGAGCGGTTCGCCGCGGCCACCGTCAAGTGCGCCAGCAAGGGGGCGACGGTATGGGTGCAGGACTACCAGCTGCAGCTGGTGCCCCGGATGCTCCGGGAACTGCGCCCCGACCTGCGGATCGGGTTCTTCCTGCACATCCCGTTCCCGCCGGTGGAGCTGTTCATGCAACTGCCGTGGCGCACCGAGTTGGTTCGCGGCCTGCTCGGCGCTGACCTGGTTGGGTTCCACCTGCCCGGGGGCGCGCAGAACTTCCTGCACCTGGCACGCCGGCTGGCCGGGATGTCGGTGACGAAGAGCGCGGTCGGGGTCCGCACCAGGCCCGGGCAGGTCGACGTCGGCGACCGTACCGTTCGGGTTGGCGCCTTCCCGATCTCCATCGACTCGACGGCGCTGGACCGGCTGGGGCGCAGCAGGCCGGTGCGCCGCCGCGCCGAAGAGATCCGCGACGAGTTGGGTAACCCGGCGACCGTCCTGCTCGGGGTGGACCGGCTTGACTACACCAAGGGCATCGACGTGCGGCTGCGCGCGCTGCGGGAACTCTATACGGAGGGCCGGATCTCGGCCGACGACGTCGTCATGGTGCAGCTGGCGACCCCGTCACGCGAGCGGGTGGAGCACTACCAGCAGATGCGCAACGACATCGAGCAGGCGGTCGGCGGGATCAACGGTGAGTTCGGCCGGGTCGGCCACCCTGCGGTGCACTATTTACACCAGTCGATCCCACGCAGTGAGCTGGTTGCCTTCTTCATGGTTGCGGACGTCATGCTCGTCACGCCCGTGCGGGACGGGATGAACCTGGTGGCCAAGGAGTACGTGGCCTGCCGGCACGACCTGCGCGGCGCCCTCGTGCTGTCCGAGTTCGCCGGTGCGGCAGCGGAGCTGACCAGCGCGTTCCTGGTCAATCCACACGACCTCGACGGCATCAAGAGTGCTATCCAACAGGCCATCACCATCGATCCCGAGGCGGGCCGCAGGCGGATGCGGGCGATGCGGCGGCAGGTGATGACCCACAACGTGGAGCGCTGGGCGCGCTCGTTTCTCGACACCCTCAGTCCTGTGGACAACCCGTGAGTGGCGATGCGACCTATGACGCGCATCGCCACTCACGGGGGCTACAGCCCCGGTCCGTTTGCGTGGCTGATCCGCTAGTGGTGCGCACCACCAGCTCGGCGGACAGCGCGACGGTGCGGCAGCGGAGCTTGAGGCGATCCAGCTGGGGGCGATCCAGCAGCAGCCGCCCGGCCGCCCGCGACTGTGCACCGATCGCGCCATGAAGGCGACCGTAACGCGTTAGCACTCCGTGGTGAATCTGCCCGGACTGGTCATCCGACTGGGGGACACTCTATAGTGGTTACGAAAACGGTTTCCATTTCATGATCGTGCCGACAAGGAGTCCCACCATGGCGCTGCAGATTCCCCGGCTCGCGGCGGCTCCGATCATCAGCACGGTGGCTATCAGCACGGTGTCCATCAGCACCGTGACGCTGACCGTGCTGCTCGGGATTGCCGGCTGCGGCTCGGCGGACCAGCAAGCCAGCGGCAACGACCGGCTGACGGTGGTGACCTCGACCGATGTGTGGGGCAGCGTCGCGCGCGCCGTCGCAGGTGATGCCACGGAGGTAAAGTCGATCATCAACGACCCGTCGGCCGACCCGCACGCCTACGAGAGCAAACCCACCGACGCGGCCGAGGTGACCAACGCCGATCTGGTGGTGTTCAACGGCGGCGGGTACGACGACTTCATGCCCAAGATCCTCGAGGCGGTCGGCGACAAGCCCACAGTGGAGGCATTCGCGCTGGAAACCCAGAAACCGGCCGACGGTGCCCTCCCCAACGAACACGTCTGGTACGACCTATCGGTGGCGCAGAGCGTGGCGCAGCAGGTTGCCGACAAGCTGGGCCAGCTGGATCCAGGCCAGGCGCAGCAATTTGCCGCCCGGGCTCAGGCCTTCCGGACCGAGATCGACGGCCTGGAAAGCAAGCTAGCCGGCATCGCTCGCGCCAATGGCGGCCAGCGGGTCGCGATGACCGAGCCGGTAGCCCAGTATCTGATCACCGCAGCCGGGCTCACCGACGCCACCCCGGCCGAATTCCTCGAAGCTGTCGAGGAGGAAACGGATCCGCCGGCGGCCGCCGTCGCCGCCACCAAGGAGCTGTTCGCGCAGCGGCAAGTGCGGGTGCTGGTCTACAACCCACAGGCCGAGACCCCGATCACCAGCCAGATCCGGGCCGCGTCCGAGTCCGCCCAGATCCCGGTGGTGACCATGACCGAGACCATGCCTGAGAACACCGACTACCGCGGATGGATGTCCGGGCAGATCGACGCCCTGTCCACAGCGCTGCAGGGGCAACCGTGACCACAAAGACCGACCACATGCCGGCGCGGGTCCCCGCCCCGGCGTCTGCGCCACCAGCCGTCCGGCTGCGCGGCGCCCGGCTGGCCTACGGCCCGCGAGTGCTGTGGAACTCGTTGGATCTCGACATCGCACCCGGCGAGCTCCTCGC
>JBOHFU010000630.1:0-2662 GCA_050699675.1 Pseudonocardiaceae bacterium | reverse complement strand
ACTTGCGACCGAGAACCTGGCATGTGAGGTTTACGGCGCATAGAGGACTGCGGCGAGTTGAGACTGCGCCTAGTTCGTGTCACCGAGAGGAACTGCGATGCGTGCGCCCACTGAACAGCATCAAATGATCCTTCAGGGCACGGACTCGGCCGGTACCGAGGAGTGGCTGTGCGCCGAGTGCGGGCGTCACTTCATCGCGCGCTGGTCACCTCACTTCGAGCAACTCATACTCATCGAGGGCGACGGACGCGCCGGACACTACGGCAGCAAGGGCGACGTCAGTATCGGCCGGATGCGCGTCTCGGTGTCCGACGTGGGGCTCTCCGCCGCAGCCGAGGACCCATGGCGACAGTGGTTGCGGCGGCACGGCATCGACGGGGACGATGATCCCGACATTGCCTGAGGTCCCAGCCATCCCCCGCAATGGGGCTCACCACCTCGCACGACGTCTGCGAGGTGGTGAGCTGTGCCCCCGGCTGGAGGCGGCAAGTGAGTTCCGGACCGTACTCAGGACACTACGAAGGTGTGGCTCTCCGCCCAGGAGAAGTCGAAGTTGGACCCAGCCGTTACCTTGTACGACGCCACGGCCTGAAGGACATCGCCCACCGCCGCGTTGGCGTTCCATCCCCCAGGGATGTTAACTCGCAGCTCTTGGAAGAACGCAAAGGTTCCGTCTCCGGGAGTGAGTAAACCGCCCAGGTCCGCAGTAGCCACATTGATCGACTGGGTGAGGTTGCGAATCCCCACCCGCGCGTCGAACCTGTCGACGATCTGGAACAGATCTTTGCCAATTTCGACGTTCAGGATCACATCGAACGAATCACCCAGCGGGACGTCGTCGATTGTGAGAAATGTATTCAGATCGGTGGCGTAAAGCAGCTTCACATTGGCATCGTGATCGCTCGGCATCTTGTACTCCTTCTTGTGAAACCCTCGGCGCGTCCGGCGGACCATCGACCTGGTGAGGACGAGGTGTTCCCTCTGCCCAGGGCCGGGGCCCGCGGATCGGGCCCCTCAAGCAGCAACGTACGGCGTGGTGCTGAGCGGACACCCTCATTAACGCTGAGCGTTGCGCCTCAGTCTTTGTTAAGCGGAAATCTGCTGGTCAGGGCCCCAACCAGGGGTGTACCTGAGCGTCGAACGGTGAGCGCAGCAGCCGGTTACCCGGCCAGAGCGGGCTTGTCAGCCGAGCCCGCTCTGATCGCGCGGTACAACCGGGTCGTCTCGGGGGCGGGCTCGACCTCCAGGTTTTCCTTCAACACCCGGCAGCAGAACTCGTACTGCTGTATCGCCTGGTAGGTCCGCCCCTGGCTGGCGTAACAACGCATGAGCAGCCGGTGCGCGTCCTCGCGGCACGGGTCAACGTTCAGCATCCGGTGGCCGGTCGCGATGCAGTCATCGAGCCGTCCCACGCTGAGCTGGATGCGGCTCACTCGATCGAGCACATCGATGTAGGCGATCCGCAAACTCTCCCGCGGCAGGAACGTCCACTGCTCATACGGCGCGTCCGACGCGAAGTCGCCCCGGTACAGCCCCATGGCCTCGCGGTAGGCGATGAGAGCGCTGTCGAGGTCACCGGACCGCTCGGCGCTACCGGCCGTCGACAGCGTCTTCTCGAAGCGCTCGACGTCCACGTCGACCAGGAGCTCGGGATTGATCCGGTAGCTGCCCTCGGCGTACTCGATCACGTGCAGGTTCGTCACCTCACGCAGCGCCCGTCGTAGCCCGCTGACCGCCACCTGGAGGCGGTTGCGGGCCGCGCCGGGCGCCACCTCCGGCCAGAAAGCCTCGAGCAGCTCGTCACGTGAGCACGTGTGACGCTGCCGAGAGAGCAGGTAACGCAGCACACTCATGCCACGCTGTCCCGTCCACTTCTCTACGGCCCGGCCATCGACGCGGAGCTCGAAGGCTCCGAGCAGCCGCGCCTCGACGATCCCCCGCCGCGGTGCGGTGGGCTCGGCGGACGGGGCCGGAGGCTTCGCGATCCGATCTTCCGTGCAGGGTCGGTGGCGGTGACCGGTGCGGCCCTTCAGATGACGCTCGAGCGATCGCGCCCAGATCGGGCGGAGCCATCCCCACTGGCCTTCGAGCGGGACAACCCACGGCCGCAACTCCGACGCCTGGACCGCGCCGGTTGCGAGCTGGGGATGCCAGTACCCCGTTGCAACGCACATCTGAAGCGCCCCCACCTGGGCGGGGGTGGACAGGTCGAGGAGGTTGGCGGTAAGCCGGTCGAGCAGCGACCTGCCACCGCGGGACGTGCCGAGGGCGTCGACGATGGCCTCGACAGGCCAAGCGCGAGTGGCATCGATAACATCATGCCGGACTGCTGCCCGGCGGTCGGCCAGCTTGTGGAGCAGGTGTGAAAACCGGCTCGTGAGCTCGGCGCCCTCGGCCAGCATGCTCGGTTCCGAGAGAGCCGCAGTCGAGATCACGCAATCCGGGCTGCGCAGAAACACCGCGGGCGAGCGGCTCTCGACCACCGCGATCAGGCTCATGCCCCGCTCGGCCGCGACCCGCCTGATGCCGTCCAACAGGCGAGCAAGACCAGGGGTGACCCATCCGCCGAGTTCGAGCACGACGACGGCCCCGGCTGGGGACATGCGCAGCGTCTCGTCCAGCCGGGCATCCGACACCGGTGAGGGGTCTGGGTGGTCGTCGG
>JBOHFU010000629.1:0-2663 GCA_050699675.1 Pseudonocardiaceae bacterium | reverse complement strand
GCACGATGTCGGAGGAGATGGCGGGCTACAACCCGATCTCCTATCACGTGGGTTCGGTGTGGCCGCACGACACCGTCATCGCCTGCGAGGGCCTGCGACGCTACGGGCTCGACGACGTGGCGATGCACCTTGCAGGTGACCTGCTCGACGCGCTGGCGATCTTCGATGATCGGTTGCCCGAGCTGTTCGGCGGGCACCGTCGCGAGTCAGACGACTTCCCGGTGCCCTACCCCACCGCATGCCGACCGCAGGCGTGGGCGGCCGGAGTGCCGCTGGCGATCGTCGCGCTACGCCTGGGCCTGCAACCCGACGTGCCGGCCGGCACCGTGTCGCTGACCCCCGTGCTGCCCAGGGGCCTGCACCGCATCGAGATCCACGGAATTCCGTTCCCCAGCGGTGATCTCTCTGTCACGTATGACGGTGATGGCGCCAAGGTGATCGAGGCGCCGCCCGGTCTGCACGTCGAGCTCGCTGCGGGCTGAGCGCACGACGTGCTGCACGGCCATGATGTCTCGATTTCGGTGGGGTTGAATACGGCCGGATCTTGGAGAAGGGTTCGGGTATGCCGAACCGTGCGGATGACGACACGAGCCTCACCGGTGCTGCGCGGGAACGAAACGGGGCCTCTCGAAAGGATGATTCTTCATGGCGAAGGTGCTGTGCGTTCTTTATGACGACCCAGTCGATGGCTACCCGCTCCCGTACGCACGCGAGGACATCCCTCGGATCGAGCGCTACCCGGGCGGACAGACCGTGCCCACGCCGCAAGCCATCGACTTCACCCCCGGTGAGCTGCTCGGCAGCGTGTCCGGAGCCCTGGGCCTGCGGTCCTTCCTCGAAGGCCTCGGTCATGAGCTGGTGGTGACCTCGGACAAGGATGGTGCGGGATCAGAATTCGACCGTCATCTGCCCGACGCCGAGATCGTCATCTCACAACCGTTCTGGCCCGCTTACCTGACCGCTGAACGCATCGCAGCGGCACCTCACCTCAAGCTCGTGGTCACCGCCGGAATCGGGTCCGACCATGTCGACCTGGACGCGGCCATCGCCCACGGCATCACCGTCGCCGAAGTGACCTACAGCAACAGCATCAGCGTCGCCGAGCACGTGGTGATGATGATCCTCTCACTGGTACGGAACTACCTGCCCTCCCATCAGACCGTGCTCGACGGTGGGTGGAACATCGCCGACTGTGTGGCCCGCTCCTATGACCTGGAGGGGATGCACGTCGGCACCGTCGCGGCCGGACGGATCGGGCTCGCCGTGCTGCGCCGCCTCGCGCCGTTCGACGTGCGGCTGCACTACACCGACCGGCACCGGCTGCCGGTCGAGGTGGAGCGCGAACTCAACCTGACGTTTCACCCCACCACCCAGGACATGGTGCCTGTGTGCGATGTCGTGACCATCAACGCCCCGCTGCACCCAGAGACCGAGGGCCTCTTCGACGACACCCTCCTGGCCAGCATGAAACGCGGCACGTATCTGATCAACACCGCCCGCGGGAAGATCTGCGACCGGGACGCCGTCGTGCGCGCACTGCAGAGCGGCCAGCTGGCCGGCTACGCCGGCGACGTCTGGTACCCCCAACCGGCACCCGCCGACCACCCCTGGCGCACCGCCCCGTACCACGGCATGACGCCACACATCTCCGGCTCCTCGCTGTCGGCACAGGCGCGCTACGCGGCCGGCACCCGAGAGATGCTGGAGTGCTACTTCCAGGGCCGGGCCATCCGCGACGAGTACCTCATCGTGGACGGCGGCAAGCTCGCCGGTGCCGGGGCTCACTCCTACAGCGCGCGAGCATCGACCGGCACCACCTAGTCGTCTCGGACCGGCCACCTTGGCGAGCTCGTCAGGTTCCCTGACCCTGGAGTAACACTCTCGAGTGCTGCCTGCAAATCCTCCGAAATCCCTCTGCGTTCGCGTCTGTATCGAAGGCGCGCATCGGATACGCGCAGAACAGCGAGAACGGGTGTCTGGCGGCGAGGTCGTTCCAGAGGTCCTCTAATGCGATGGCAGCAGCGACGTTGCCCTGGTCCCACAGCACCGCGACCATCTCACCGTAGATTCGCACATCCCGCGCGCTCTCCGCCGCTCGGGAAACGAGCTGCCCAATGACGGCTCTGAAGCGCGCCGCGTCCGGCATGCCGTCCACCATGAACTTCGCCAGCGTTTCGGACGCGTCCAGTGCGATGTACCGGCCGCATCGATGCGCCTGCGCTAACTCGATGCCTGCTTCCATGAGCGCGCGGTCGAACGAATTCCGGTGTGCGTCGGTGGCAACCACGATGGCAGCATCACCGGTGACGAGGCCTGGCGCGAGGAAATCCCGCACGGAGTCCACGAGGAAGGCTTCTGTCTCGTAGAATCCAACGAAATGCGAATGACCAAGGGCGATGATGTCGTCGAGCGGTGGCTCGTTCGCGGTCAGGCTGCGGCCGCGCTGTACGGCTGATGGGCCCAGAAGCCGCTCCATGGGGGCCTCCTGAAGCTGCTTTAGGCGCTCGATCAACTCCCGGCGGGCGATGCGATACATCCCCCCGAGCGCCGGACACCGAGGCGGCGCGCCCAAGTGCTGTCAAGCAGCACATACCCTTTGGTTCGCCTCTTCACGGAGCGGGCTCTCGCGACACTGGTGGCAGAGTCGCCGGGATGTGGTCTCC
>JBOHFU010000628.1:0-2666 GCA_050699675.1 Pseudonocardiaceae bacterium | reverse complement strand
CTTCCCGAGGAGATGCCGGGCTGTCGATGAGCGTGACAGTGTGCAACGTCTTGGCGGGCAGCCGTACCTCGAGATAGGCGACGTCCTCCCGTGGAACGGGGAGCTCCGGGACAATCTCTCCCGAAGGCGGCGCGGAAAGCTCCAGCGTCCGTCCGTCGTGAAGGTGCACAACTGTGTCCAACCGGTCCCCATGCCGGTAGACCGTGAGAACCCGCGTGCACTCGCCAGCATCGGTTGGCGCAACTGGGTAGCCGAGCACAGAGTTGACCAGAGTGGACTTTCCGGAGGACACCCGGCCCACGACGCCAATGCGGATCTGGCGCTCCGCCAATTCTGCCGCCATGCGCTGCGCGAATGCCGCCGGCTCGCCCCAAAGCCGGTTCCCGGCGGCGCGGCACAGCTCCAGGACCAGGCCGGAGGCCGCGGCCGTGGTGGCTACGCCCGGCCGCTGGTCCTCCTCTTCGGTCATGGGCGCGTCGCTCTTACTACGCCAGGTCACATGCATCGCAGTCTCCCTGGGCTTCTCCCTTATATGATTGCCGACGGGCGCGTTCTGATACAGCTGTCCATCGACGGTGACGTCCCGTGGGAGCCGGCGTCAAAGCTGGAGATCTCCAGACAGAATCTGCTGGACACCGCTGCGGAGCACCGGGGGCGCCCCCTGCTGCAACGTCTCGCCGAGATGCGCACGCCAGACAATGACGAGCGATCAGCAGGACGAGTCGGCGTTGTGTGCCCTGCGCGAGGCCATCACCGACTGTCGGCGGCAAGCGGTCGTCGCCGAGCTGACCACCTAACGGTGGGATGGTCGACAATCTGAGCGGTGCCCGCACAGCCTGAACGCGGTTCAGAGCGGGAAGGGCGGTTTCAGATCCGCGAACATCGGGAAGTGCTTGATGTTGAGCGTCGCGAGCTCAAGCCCGTGAACGAGAGCGGTAGCCGCGATCAGGTAGTCGACCAGTCCGATCGCGGAGTGTGAGCGACGGTAGCGTCGGCGAAGCTCACCCGCGCGATGAGCGATCATATCGGTCACCGGTATCGGCCGAAGCGAGTTGAGTAACCGGGTGACCTCTCGTCTTTCCGGAGAGCGCATGCCGCCGACGATTTCGGCGTTGGTGACGACGCTGACCGCAAGTCGGCCGGCCTGCGTGCGCGTGTGCCGAAGCCAGTCCCGCGCGGCGTCGATCCCGCGCAGGTTCGCGATGAGCACATCCGTGTCGACGAGGATCACAGCCGACCGATCCGCCGCAGATGCACGCCACGCTGACCGTCAACGCGATCGACGTCGACGTCCAACTCGTCCTTGCCCAGGGCTCCGAACGACGCGTCGATCGCGGCCAAGTCGTCGGTGAGATCGTCGCTGGCCCCGAGCAGCGCCTGGTCAATGAGCCGGCGGACCAATTCGGCCGCCGAGGTACCCTCGACCGCGGCACAAGCGGCGAGGGCAGCCCGCTGCTCGTCGGTGAGATAGATATTGGTCCGGCGCATACACCACATCGTACATCACTGCAGAGGCGTGAGGTATCTGCCGGCCAGGGCAGGTGGGACAACGCCGTGCACCACGACGTGACTGCGGTCGATATGAGGCCGCGGTCGATATGAGCTTGTCCTGATGGCTCGAAATGCTGCGCTTGGTTGGCCGCCCGGTCAATACGCCGAATGAGACTGAGCAGTCTCATTCACTCAGCCGGGACCGTGGCGCTTGATATACTGATCGCTGCCTCCAGCGTAGCCGACCATTTTCGAGCGGGAAGCGGGCATAGCGAAGGGACCACCGTGCGGAAGATTCTCGATGCCATCCTCGCCGACGACCTCGACACCCTCGGCACGCTTCCGGTGCCGGAAAGCTACCGGGGGATCACGGTCCGCGCCGACGAGGCCGACATGTTCGCCGGGATGCCCAGCCGGGACAAAGACCCGCGCCGGTCGCTGCACCTGGACGAGGTGCCGGTGCCCGAACTGGGCCCAGGCGAGGCGTTGGTCGCCGTGATGGCCAGCGCCATCAACTACAACACCGTCTGGACGTCGATCTTCGAGCCACTGCCCACCTTCGGGTTTCTCAAGCGCTACGGCCGCACCTCCCCGTTGGCTTCCCGGCACGACCTGCCTTACCACGTGGTCGGGTCGGATCTGGCCGGCGTGGTTTTGCGCACCGGGGCCGGGGTGAACGCCTGGAGCCCGGGCGACGAGGTGGTGGCGCACTGCCTGTCCGTCGAGCTGGAACATCCCGACGGGCACAGCGACACGATGCTCGACCCCGAGCAGCGCATCTGGGGATTCGAGACGAACTTCGGCGGCCTCGCCGAGCTCGCGTTGGTCAAGTCCAACCAGCTGATGCCCAAGCCGGGGCATCTCACCTGGGAGGAGGCCGCAAGCCCGGGCCTGGTCAACTCCACCGCGTACCGGCAGCTGGTGTCCCGTAACGGCGCGGACATGAAGCAGGGCGACACCGTGCTCATCTGGGGCGCCTCGGGCGGACTGGGCTCCTACGCCACTCAGATGGCGCTGGGCGGGGGCGCCACCCCGGTCTGCGTGGTCTCCAGCGCCCAGAAGGCCGAGATCTGCCGGCGGATGGGTGCCGACCTGGTCATCGACCGCAGCGCAGAGGGCTACCGATTCTGGCGCGACGAGCACAACCAGGACCCGAAGGAGTGGAAGCGCTTCGG
>JBOHFU010000627.1:0-2674 GCA_050699675.1 Pseudonocardiaceae bacterium | reverse complement strand
TTCAGCCAGGGCGCGACGGACGGTGCGAGTCAGGTCGATCTCGTAGGGCTGGCCGGTCACCGGCCCTCACGGGCGACTCGCTCAGCGACCAAGGCGCGGATCGCCTCGCGGCCGAACACCACCGGTTCGGTGTCTGCCAGGGCCTGGACGGCGTCCGGGTCGGACAGCACCTCGATCGTCTCGCGCAACCGGTCCAGCTCACCGGAGGGCACCACGTCGGCAACGTGCTTGCCGTGCGCGATCACCGCGACGGTCTCGCCGTTCTCGGCGCGGCGCACAGCGTCGTTCCACGACTCGAACCCGTCGGTCGAGACGCTCACTGGCTGCTCTCCCATGCCACCATCGTAGAGCCTCGACGGGCATCTGAGAGCGGCTGGATCAGGGGGCCGCCGCGCTGCTCAAGGCGAGCTTGCTGCCGCTATGGTCGAGCCGGTGTTGGAGATGCGCGAGGTGTCCAAGCGCTATCCGGGGGTGCTCGCGGTCGACCGGGTCAGCGTGACGGTGCTGCCCGGTGAGGTCCACGTCGTCGCTGGTGAGAACGGTGCCGGCAAGTCGACCTTGATGAAGCTGCTGGCGCAGGTCGAGCGATGGGACGACGGTGTTGTTCTCGTCGGGGGCAAGCCGGTTGAGTTCCGTGGTCCACGGTTTGCTCAGCTGGAGCTGGGCGTGTCGATGGTGCACCAGGAGCTGGCGCTGGCCCCGCACCTGACCGTGGCGGAGAACCTGTGCCTGGGCGACGAGTCGGCCCGCCTGGGGGTGTTGTCCCGTCGTGCCGACCGCAGGCGGGCCAGCGCGCTGCTGGCCCGGGTCAATCTCGCGGTCGACCCGGGCCGTCTGGTGGGCACGCTCCCGGTCGCCGACCGGCAACGGGTCGAGATCGCGAAGGCCCTCAACGGAACCCCACGGGTCGTGATCATGGACGAGCCGACCGCGATGCTCACGGAGGCCGAGGCTAACGATCTGTTCGAAGTGATCGCGGAGCTGAAGGCGCACAGCATCGCGATCGTGTACATCTCTCATCGCCTTGACGAGGTGGCCCACCTTGCCGACCGGATCACCGTCCTGCGCGACGGCAGGGTTGTCCAGACGCTGCCCTCGGCGGAGGTGTCACCAGAGCGCCTGATCCAGCTGATGGTCGGTCGGGACATCGCCAGCCTCTATCCCAAACCGGCAGTCGAGATCGGTGACGTTGTGCTCCGGGCCGAAGGCATCTCCCGGCGTGGCAAGGTCGTCGACCTCGTCGACTGCACGGTTGCGGTCCGGGCCGGCGAGATCGTCGGGTTCGCCGGCCTGGTCGGCGCCGGTCGGACCGAACTCGCGCGGGCCATCTTCGGTGCGGACATCCCAGATGCCGGGCGCGTTGTCCTGCGGGGACGCGAGGTCCGCATCAGGTCGCCTCGGCAGGGGATCGAGGCGGGACTCGGCTACCTGACGGAGGATCGCCAGGGCGAGGGGCTCGCCGTGGCGCTCCCGATCGATCAGAACATCACCCTGGCGAACGTTCCGCTCCGCTTCGGCATCATCGACCTGCGCCAAGAGCGGAAGACGGCGCTGTCCCGGCGAGATCAGCTGGGCATCAAGACGCCGTCGATCACCCGTCCGGTCCAGGCGCTGTCCGGCGGTAACCAGCAGAAGGTCGTGGTGGCGAAGTGGTTGGAGACCAAGGGCCAGGTACTCTTCTTCGACGAGCCGGCGCGGGGCATCGATGTGGGCGCCAAGGCCGAGATTTTCGATCTGATCGGGCGGCTGGCCAGCGAGGGGCGTGGGATTGTCATCATCAGCTCCTACCTCCCGGAGCTGCTCAACATGTGTGATCGCATCATTGTTTTACGCGCTGGACGAATCGCCGGTGAGTTGGCGCGCGAGCAGTTCTCCGAGGAGCGGGTCATGCAGTTAGCCACCGGGTCGGCGGTGTAGCCCCCATGTCCGACGCGTGGCGCGACCGAGTTCGTTCCGCGGTATCCCAGCTGGCGGCGGCAGGCGCCGTGGTGGTGCTCTTCGTTTACCTGTCTTTCGCTTCCGATGCCTTTCTCAGCGCGAACAACCTGTTCAACATCGGTGTCCAGTCGGCGGTGGTGGCGATCATTGCGATCGGCATGACCATGGTGATCATCACCGCCGGAATCGACCTGTCCGTCGGCTCGGTGGCCGCTCTGTCGGGCGTGCTCGGCGCGATGATGGTGGTGGAGTACGGCGTCGGGGTTCCGTTGGCGATCGTCGGCGGCGCGGCGATCGGAGCCATTGCGGGCCTGGTCAACGGCTTGCTCGTGACACAGGCGGGAATGGCGCCGTTCATCGCTACTCTGGGTATGCTCAGCGTGGCCCGTGGCCTCGGGTACATCGTGACTGATTCTGTCGCTGTCTCCGGTGCGCCACCGGAGTTCAAGCTACTGGGCCAAGGAAAACTCGGGGTGCTACCGATCCCGATTCTGGCTCTCGTCGTCGTCGCGCTGGCCGGACACTTCGTCCTGACCCGGACCAAACTCGGTCGATACTCCTACGCCATGGGGTCAAACGTCGAAGCCGCGCGGCTGTCCGGCATTCCGATCAAGCGCTACCTCACAATCGTCTACATCATTTGCGGCATCCTTGCGGGCTTCGGTGGCATGATCGCCGCGTCCCGGGTCAACTCCGGGCAACCGAACTTCGGTATCGGTCTCGAGCTCGATGTGAT
>JBOHFU010000626.1:0-2679 GCA_050699675.1 Pseudonocardiaceae bacterium | reverse complement strand
CAAGGCGGCTTCTACCCACCAGAGACCGAGATCACGCGCGAGGTGGAGCGCAACGACGCCGCGGTGGACCTGCTGCTGGGCTACGCGGACTGCGCCCCCCGGATCGTCGGGGCCGGCTGCGACCCATAGATACAGCAGGTGCGCCGACGCAGCGGTAACGCAACCTGGTCACAATGGGTGCAGCGCCAGCACGGTGCCAAGGCTGGCGGCAAGGTGGGCGAGATCGTCGGGATCGCTGGTGACCACCGGTGCGGCGAGCTGCGTTGCTGTGACCACCACGAGGGCATCCACCACATCCGACGTGCCCGCCGCGGCGCAGGCTCGCCCGGCAGCCCGGCCAGCGATCTCGTCGTCCGGCACGATGCGACACCCCCGCAGTAACCGGGAGAGGTTGTGCTGTGGGCCTCCGCGCCAGGCCTGGGCGAGCACGACCACCGGCACGACGGGCACGATCCCGGCCTTGTTGGCCCGATCATGCAGCCTCCAGATCAGCGGATGCCGGCGTTCGGCCGCTACCAGCGCACCGGTGTCATAGAGCAGCGTGGGCATCAGCTGGCGGCTCGGTGCTCACCAGCACCGGCATCGGCGAGCACCCGGGCCACCCACGCATCCTGATCCTCGCTGGCGGTGATCGGGCCGTTCTCGGCCACGAACTCCTCCAGTGCAGCCCGCCCCTCTGCCACGATGGCCTGCTCGACCGCTGCCTGAGCGGCGGCCTGCGCCAGCCATGCCGAGACGGACAAGCCAGCCGCCGATGCGGCGATCCGCACCGTGCGATCGAGTTCCTCGGGCAACGAGATGGTGAACTTCCGGACGGTCATACCATCACCATACCGCAGGTCCCGCTTGACCTTCTGCCAGTTTCCCGGGGATGGTCGCGAGGTGGCTACTCGCATGGCGAACCAGTTCCTGAGCGGGCTGGACGAACTCCGATATGAACCTACGGCGAAGCGGGTCCGGGCGATGCTGGGCCGCGAGGTGGCGCTCGACTCCCCGCGGGCTCTTCTCGTGTGGGAACCGCGTCGCGTCGTCCCGCAGTACGCGGTTCCCCTGGGCGACATGGTCGCAGAGCTCGTGCCGGCGGGCTCGCAAGCGCCTGCAGACGCCGACCCCGTCCGTCTCGGTGCCGGTGGGCCGCTCGTGCTCACCCCGGACAACGGATTCGGCGCGCACACCTGCGGTGGCGAGATCCTCACCGTCCGCCTGGGAGACGACGAGCGGCCAGGTGCAGCGTTCAAGCCGACGGATCCTGACCTCGCCGGTTACGTGTTCCTCGACTTCGCCGCGTTCGACGGCTGGTTCGAGGAGGCGGAGCCCATCCTCTCCCACCCGCACGACCCGTTCACCCGCATCGATGTGCGCCGCAGCACCCGGCATGTGCGGATCGAACTGGACGGCTTCGTGCTCGCGGACAGCCGACGTCCGAGCCTGCTGTTCGAGACCTACCTGCCGGTCCGGTTCTACCTGCCGCGCGACGATGTCGACATGAATCTGCTGCGTCCCAATGACACCATCACCACCTGCTCGTACAAGGGCACCGCGTCGTACTGGTCGCTGAAGCTGCCAGAGAAGATCGTGGACGACGTCGCATGGAGCTACCCTCGGCCGCTGTCCGACGCAGCCGAGGTCGCCGACATGCTGTGCTTCTTCAATGAGCGGGTGGACGTCGTCCTCGATGGTGTCCGGCAGGAGCGACCCCAGAGCCCATGGTCGTAGCCTCTCGGGGTGGCCGCCGCGGCGCGTCAGGAGAGGATGGACGATGCCCCAGGACAGCGCGCGTGAGCTGATCGATCGCGCGCCGAGCTACGAGTTCCGGTCGGCGGGCAAGCTCTGCACTGCGTGTGGCGCGATAGTCGGCAACGTGTCCGGTGACGACCAGGTGCACGAGCAATGGCACGAGGCCCTCGCCGTGCTGCTGCGCGGCGCCCGTCCCCGCTAGCAGGTTTCGGTCTCGGAAGGCTTGACCGGGCTGGGTGGCGATGACGGTGAGGCACTCGCCTCCCGGAGGCGCGCGAGGACTGTGCCGATGCTTTCGACGAAGCCTTGGAACTGGTCAGCGGGCAGATCTGAGAACAGGGTTCGGGCGAACTCCTGCTGATCACGGTCCATTGCCGTGACCGTCTTCTTGCCGTGATCGGTGAGGGTGACGAGGGTCGCGCGGCGGTCGGTGGGGTGCGGCTCGCGGGTGACGAAGCCGGTCGCGACCAGCGCGTCGACGAGCCCGGTGATGTTGCGGGCGCTGACGTCGAGGGCTTGCGCGAGCACGCGCTGGGTGACCGGGCCTCGCTGGTGCAGTTCCCACAGCACATGTGCCCGCGAGCGGGTCAGGCCCTCGCGAGCAAGGCCCCGGCTCATGTCCTCGCCCAGGAGAATGGCGAGTTCCCACAGCCTGCCCATCGCCAGATCGTAGTTGATCATCGTCGCCACATTTCGTGATGCTGCTTCATTATGTGCTAGCTTCTCGGATGAGAGTAATCGATCATAGACGGGAGGACAGCATGACCAGCGGGACTCGTCGCCGGAAGAGCGGTGTGGAACGCGGCATCGCCGTTACCGCATCCGACGGCACGACGCTGCTGGTCGACCATCACCTGCCGAAGACCCAGGCTTCCGATGGCGAGGCGCTCGTCTGGATCCGCACCCCCTACGGGCGCAAGGGCATGCGCTCGATCGCGAAGA
>JBOHFU010000625.1:0-2680 GCA_050699675.1 Pseudonocardiaceae bacterium | reverse complement strand
CGAGCCGGTGGTGAGCTCACCGATTCCGGTGAGCAGGGTACTGCTCACGCCCACACCTGGCCGATCGCGGCCTGCAGCAGCGCTCCGACGTCACCGAGCTCGACATGGCGGCCACCTTCGGCGACCACCGCGGCGCCCACCACCACGGTGTGCACATCGGATGCGGTGGCGGCCAGCGGGATCTGCTCGGGCCGGCAGCCGGCGGTGCGGGGGGAATCGGAGCGCACCGCCACCAGGTCGCAGGCCGCTCCAGGGGCCAGCACACCGTTGCCGGGCCAGCCCAGGGCGGCGTGACCGGTGAGCGCGTCGATGAGTTGGCCGGGGGTGAACCGGCCGCGGCGCCCGCTTCGCTGCCGTTGGCCGTGCTCCAGCGCCCGGGCCTCGGCGAAGGGATCGACGACGGCGTGCTGGTCGCTGCCCAGCAGGATCGGGCACCCGGCTGCGGCGAGCTCGGCGAACGGGCCGATCCCGTCGGCGAGGTCGGCCTCGGTGGTGGGGCAGGCAGCCACACTTACCCCGGAGGCACCGAGCAGCCGGATGTCGGCGTCGTCAAGGTGGATGGCGTGCACGGCGGTGGTCCGCGGACCCAGCACCCCCGAGTCGTGCAGCAACCGGACCGGGCTGACGCCGTAGGCAGCGCGGCAGCCGGCGACCTCGCTGGCCTGCTCGGCGAGGTGCACGTGCAGCGGCCGGGTCCCGGCGGCGACCACCACCTCGGGCAACACCTCCCGGGGCACCGCGCGCACTGAGTGGATCGCTGCGCCAGTTCGGCTGGTGGCGGTGTCGGCCGGGTGGGAGCCGAGCCGGTCGGCCCATGCGGCCACGTCCGCGTCGCCGAAAAGGGCCTGCTCAGGGGCCAGCCCAGTAACAATGCCCCCAGCGCCGAAGCCGCCGGTCAGGTAGCAGGTGTCCAGCAGGGTGAGCCGGATCCCGGCCCGCGCGGCGGCGGCGCGCAGCGCGTCCGCCATCGCGGTAGAGCTCCCGTGGACATGGTGGAGGTAGTGGAACTCCCCGACGCAGGTCCAGCCGGCCACTACCAGCTCGGCGTAGACCGCGGTCGCCAGCGCCAGGTAGCGATCCGGGTCGAGCCGCCCGGCCAGGTCATACATCTCCTTGCGCCAGCTGGTGAACGTGCTGCCCTGGGTGCGGCCCCGCAGCGCCCGGTGGAACGCGTGCGAGTGCGCGTTCGCCGCACCCGGGAGCACCAGCCCGGCAAGCCGATGGGCACCTGGCGCCGGCGCCACCCCGGTATGCACGGCGACGATGCGACCGTCGGAACCAGCCTGCACCTCGACCCCGCCGGTGACGCCAGCGGGCAACCAGGCGTGCTCGCACCAGAAGCTGGTCACCTCGCCATCGGCACGGCCAGCCCGTGCCGGCCTGCGACCTCACGGGCCGCCGGGTACCCGGCGTCGGCGTGGCGCAGCACGCCGGTGGCCGGGTCGTTGGTGAGCACCCGTGCCAGCTTCGCCGCCGCCAGCGGGGTGCCGTCGGCCACGCAGACCTGGCCCGCGTGGATCGACCGGCCGATGCCCACCCCGCCACCATGGTGGATGGACACCCAGGTGGCCCCGGACGCGGTGGCGACCAGTGCGTTGAGCATCGGCCAGTCGGCGATGGCGTCGGAACCGTCGGCCATGCCCTCGGTCTCCCGGTAGGGGCTGGCCACGCTGCCGCCGTCGAGGTGGTCACGGCCGATCACGATCGGCGCGGCGACCGAACCGGCGGCGACCAGTTCGTTGAACCGCAGCCCGGCGAGGTGCCGCTGGCCCTGCCCGAGCCAGCAGATCCGGGCCGGCAAGCCCTGATACGCCACCCGCTCGCGAGCCAGCCTGATCCAGCGGGTCAGTTGCTCGTCATCGCTGAACAGATCCAGCACGGCGGCGTCGGTGGCGGCGATGTCGGCCGGGTCGCCGGACAGGGCGACCCAGCGGAACGGTCCCTTGCCCGCGCAGAACAGCGGCCGGATGTAGGCGGGCACGAAGCCCGGGTAGTCGAAGGCTCGCTCGCAGCCGCCCGCCGCGGCCTCGGCGCGCAGCGAGTTGCCGTAGTCGAACACCTCGGCGCCAGCGTCCAAGAACCCGATCATCGCGTCCACATGGGACGCCATGGAGTCCCGGGCCCGATCGGTGAACTCGTCGGGCTTGCGCCGGGCGTAGCCGTGCCAGTCCTCGAGCGCGACACCGCGGGGCAGGTAGGCCAGCGGGTCGTGCGCGGAGGTCTGATCGGTGACGACGTCGACCTCCAGGCCACGGCCCAGCAGCTCGGGCACTACCTCGGCGGCGTTGCCCACCAGGCCGACGGACAACGCGCGCCGTTGCTGCTTTGCCGCCAGCACCCGGCGCACTGCGTCGTCCACATCGGACGCGAGCTCGTCGAGGTATCGGGTGTCGCACCGGCGCCGGGCGCGCGCCGGATCGCATTCCACCACCAGCGCGACACCCTCGTTCATGGTGACGGCCAGCGGCTGGGCGCCGCCCATCCCGCCCAGCCCCGCGGTGAGCACCAGCCGTCCGCGCAGCGAGCCGCCGAAGCGGGCCGCGGCCACCGCGGCGAACGTCTCGTAGGTGCCCTGCAGGATGCCCTGGGTGCCGATGTAGATCCACGAGCCGGCGGTCATCTGCCCGTACATGGTCAGCCCGGCGGCCTCCAGCCGGCGGAACTCCGGCCAGTTGGCCCA
>JBOHFU010000624.1:0-2681 GCA_050699675.1 Pseudonocardiaceae bacterium | reverse complement strand
CTGTCACCACCAGCGAGAGCTATCCCGAGCAGCTGGGCGAGCAGTAGCATTTCCTTTTCGTGCTGCGGCAGCAGCTCACCCGCATGAAGTGCGTCAAGGGTCAAAAGGCCGAAGATCTCCGCGCTGGTGGCAACGGGAACAGATATATAAGTCTTGTAATTGTAACCTTTATCCGGCGGGAATCTCGGGGACTCTTCTAGGGTGATATTCTCTTTCAGCTCTGACCGGCGGTCCTCCAGCAGTCTGAAGACTTCTGTGTGGCTAGAATCAGCGCCGGTAAACTCCGTTCGCGGCCTTGAGTCCCGCCCAGCATATATTCTGCAGACCAACCGTCTTTCCTGGCCACTATGCTCGTAATCAAAGTAGCACGAACGCACCCGAGGTACATCTATAAATTGAACGACGGAGTTCACCACGGCCTGTTTTGCCGCCCCTATCGCTTCCATTCGACTGATCTCGTTGGGCGCGGTAATAATTCGATCAAATATGTCAGTCAATGGCAACAGGACAGATCTGAGGGCGAGCTGGTAATTGGTAACTGCTGTCTTGGCCAGCTGCTCGGCGTCCTCCCTCACGCGCACCTCAAGCCAGGTTTGACGAGCCGGCAGGAGCAGCGCTATCACCGTCGCGACCGCGCCGCCGACCTTGATCGTCGTGCTAGCCCACGGCGAAAGCTGTTCGCCAGCCTGAATCTGAGCGACAAACGCCGCACCAGCACAGATGGCGGCGAAGATGGCGCCACCCCACCATCGAAACCAGTGTGGCCACCCACCCTCACCCATACAGCAGACGGTATCCGACCGAGTGAAGGAAGTGGCCGCGGCACGTGAGCGGGTTGGTCCGTGTGTAACGATCCGTTACTATCAACCGACGCACCGGGTGTGAGCGGCCTGGAGAACTTGCTTGCAGGCCGATGGGCTGCTTCACTGGGGTAGGTAGGTCTGCGGTCTTGATGGCAGTCGGAGGTCCCCGTGGCGACAGGCAGTCCATCCAGCCACAAGATCCCTAGCGTGGATCCTGCGATCCAGCGGGACGCTGAGGACGTCGTGCGGGATCCCGACGCGTACTTCGAGCGGCAACGAGCACTGTGTGCACGGGAGGCCGAAGAGTTCGTAGGCCGAGAGCTCGCTCGCGCCTTCTCGATGCGCCGCCGCGCTGGGGTGTGGGCGTCTCTAGCCAGGTTGTCACACGGCTGAGCCGGCTTAGCGGCCGATCCGGCCGGATGATCATTGATCGACGCCTTGACTGGGATGGCTGTTTCAACGTCCGCTGGTCGGCGCTTCAAGCACACGGCATCCGCACCATCATCGACCTGCGCAACGACGATGAACTCAAACGTGACATCCAACGACCGGCCGGCCCGCACGGGTACCTCGTTCGCGAGGTCATCATCTCCACGCTGGACTCGCTGGACGTTGACGCCTACGTCCGGACCGCTGGCCACGGCGACGAAGACCTTGCCGCGCTCCGCGCCCGGCTGCTCAACCCGGCAACGTGACTGACGAGCACTGCCCGAACGGTCTCACCGGTCATCAGCGGGAGCTGCGAGCTCGACGGTCAGCGGCAAAATGAACGACTGGCCCGTGCATTTGTCGCCCACGTCGGCCGCCATCGTCACGCTGACGTCGTACGCCCGGTAGCCTGCTGCGCTGATGAAGCCCGTCGGGTTCTCGACCGGCGCGCTGGTGACGGCACCGGCCGGGCAGCCTCCGGGGGTCGCCAGCGAGCTGCCCTCGCTGATAGCGGTGACCCGAACGCCGTAGTCCATCGGGTTATTGACGTAGAGAGTGAACGTCTTGGTCGCGCCGGGGGGTAGCGGGCGGGATTGGTCATTCGGGGTGACGCTGAACTCGACTGAGGTGGTCCCACCGGTCTCACCACCGCCGATGGTTCCGATGAAGAACCCTGCGCCGACGAGCCCGAGGGCGATGAGCAGAGCGAGACCATCGAAGACGTTCCGATTACGCACAGTAGTACCCAGGTCACGCACAGTGGCACCCAAGCCGTTCTCCACTGCAGACTCCTTCCAGGGCCGAGTCAGCGCCGCACGAGCTGATGTTCTACTGAACTCCCGATTCGGTTATCGACAGATCGCGACCGAACCGCAGCGCTCGGTAGCATCCAGGTGGGCAGGCTATGCGGTGCCGCTGGGGTCGGTATCTCCTGGGTGCCGCTTGTGGGCATCGGTGGCGCTCGAAGCCGACTGTGCGATGTGGCGGCGTTATCCGACCACCAGTATCAGGCCGCACGAGGTCGCGCTCTTCCTTAGCAGCCGTACCGAACGGCCGCGAGGGAGCTGACGTGTTTCTGCCCCGAGTGATGCGACCACTTCCGACCGTGAGCCGACTCACCGACCCGGGCGTTGACGTTCAACGGATCGCCAAGGTGCCATTGTCCCTGGTACGCGGGCTGCCAGGGTCATACGTCGCCGAGCGGCTCGCGGCCGCGATCCAAGGTTGGGATCGATGGCAGGGCTGCGTGTGGCTGCGGACTGGCGGCGCCCGACCAGCAGCGCTCGCCGAGTCGCTGGTGGGTGCGTGCCTGCATCGCTGGACCGACGACCACCCAGACCCCTCACCGGTGTCGGATGCCCGGCTGGACGAGACGCTGCGCATGTCCCCAGCCGGGGCCGTCGTCGTGCTCGAACTCGGCGGATGGGTCACCCCTGGTCTTGCTCGCCT
>JBOHFU010000623.1:0-2693 GCA_050699675.1 Pseudonocardiaceae bacterium | reverse complement strand
CAGTGCGGGTTCGACTTCATCGCGCATAAGACGAAGTCGAATCTAGCGAAGGTTCAGCGACTAGCCTTGCCCAGTGCAAACGCGCATGTCCATCCGTACCTTTGGGCGAAAACCGCCGGCGGCGTGGAACGGTTCTCCGAATGGATAACCGCTATGTGCACTGTCGCAGATGCCACCTGCTCGTGAGCAGTTTACGACTGAAGCCAAGCTTGACCAACCCAACCGCTGCGGCCCGGCAAAGCGGCGCCTGGGACGCTGTCCGGGGGGACCTCGGCGCTCCGGGACAGGGGAAAGCAAGGACACGGCCGCTGAGACCGTGAGTGACGAACTGAGTGACAACCACCGCGTACGTGCGAGGACTCGCCGCTGGAGAGGTCGTTGACGTGGTCAACCTCCAGGATTGGGTCTCCGCCGTCGGTAACGTCACCAGGTTGGCCGGCGCAGGCGGGGTTTTCGCACTGCCCGGCGGCACGCAGCAGGACGGCAAGCCGAGCGTTAGCGGAACGGAAATGCCGGTCGACCGCTGTGCGGGTGGACCGGCCGAGGTTCCGGCCCTCGCGGTCTTCCACCGAGCCACACAGCATGCTGTAAGGCGAGCCACACAGCATGCTGTAAAGGTGGGCGGCGTCGGTTAGGTCGGTGGCGATAGGCGCCTGGGTATCGGTGGTCTCGTCGTGGGTCTGCCCGTCGTCGGCGTCGAGGTAGGCGCGGATGTGGTCGGACCAGTTATCGCGGAAAGGTGATTCCACCGGGGCGAGCACCCAGGCGTACTCACCGCGCCACCGCCCTTGGGTATCGCGACCCAGACGTAGCGGCGTTCCACAATCACCGCCCACGTCTCGAAGGTAAACTCACCACCGGACGACCGATGCCAATATCGCACGGCGTCCCGATTTGCCTGACAGTCGGCAAGTCGCCGGTTGCCAGCCGTGAGCCGCTGATCACCAACCAGCCCGTCTTCGCGATACTCGATCAAGAAGGTGCCGGCTATCCGCCGATCGGCGTAGGGACCCTCCTCGTCAGAAAAGACGCTGGTCAACCCGTCTGCAAGCGGCCCGATTCCTTGTACCTTCGGCCCACCGTACCTTTCCCAGACCACATCCCGGTTGCGGCAGCGCTCCCCGGGTGCCGGCAGCAGCACCTTGGACCTGGCCACCCCCAATCACCTCATCCAGCCCCACGGCTGCAAGTAGACCGGGCGGGGTGGGGTTGAAGAACCTCACTAGCAGCAGTGTTGCCGCAGCGGCTAGGAGGTCCGGCTGTGCCCGCAGCTGTTCGTAGTCCGTATCGAGGAGCCCGCCGCGAGGGTTCACCGCCTCTAGCGAGGCCGACGTGGGGCGCCGACCTGCCGAGGTCAGCGTCAGCCGGTCCGGTCCCTCGATCTCCCACAGCTCGTCCCGCTGAAGAACCTAGAACGGGTACACCGCGGCGTCCGCGGCGGCACCGTTGCCGTAGTCAGTGGCCAGCCCTTTGAAGGCTGCACGCACCTCGCGCCACGACATGAGTCGCGGGCAGTCCAGCCGACACCCGACCAAGAGCCCACAGCAGCAGAGGGCGATGCACCGGCACACCCCCCCGCTGCGGGCGCGGCGACATGCACCCAAGCCGCTGAATCAACTCAGGTACGCCATTGACCCGGTTCGCCACGCCCCGCAACCTAAACCATTGTGAATGGAGCTAAAGTGCCCCTTCTCCTGACCAGGCTCCTGCCACGGATAGGAAGGATGCGCCGTGGCCGATGTCAACGTCGTTCGTGCTGCGAGCGCTCCACGTCGATGCCTCCGGCGCGTCGACGTCGCCGGGTGGGGATGGGGCGACCGTGCGGGCTTCCGGAACTCCGGCACGTATTCGGCATAGCTACCCGCAGACAACCGGACAGCACCGGACACAACGAAGATCGCCCCTGACCGGGTTCTTGCTAGTCAGGGGCCGATGCAGCAGGTGTGGCGGGTCAAGGATTCGAACCTTGGAAGGCATCAGCCGACGGATTTACAGTCCGCTCCCATTGGCCGCTCGGGCAACCCGCCTGGTGGCCGGGGTGTGCCGGCCGTGGGCCCACGATACACAGGGTGACACCGGCGTGACGAGTAAGGTCGGCACCTGCTCAGCGGAGGAGGATGCGATGGCGGATCCGTCGTTCGATGTAGTCAGCAAGGTCGACCGGCAAGAGGTGGACAACGCGCTCAACCAGGCGGCCAAGGAGCTGTCGACCCGGTTCGACTTCCGGGGTACCGGGGCGAAAGTGAGCTGGGCCGGTGACGAGGCGATGACGATCGAGGCCGAGACCGAGGAGCGGTGCCGTGCCGCCGTCGACGTGGTGCAGGGCAAGCTGGTCAAGCGCGGCATCTCGCTGAAGTCCTTCGAGGTGGACGAGCCGGCCGTCTCGGGCAAGGTTTACCGGACCACCGGGCGCATCCTGCAGGGCATCAGCCAGGACAAGGCCAAACAGATCGCCAAGGCGGTGCGCGACGAGAAGCTCAAGGGTGTCCAGGCCCAGATCCAGGGCGACCAGCTTCGGGTCACGGGCAAGAAGCGCGATGACCTGCAAGCCGTCATCGCCCTGTTGAAGGGCCGCGACTTCGGCGTCGCCCTGCAGTTCACCAACTACCGGTGAAGGGAATCGTCCTCGCCGGCGGCAATGGCACCCGGCTGCATCCGATCACCCAGGCCGTCTCCAAGCAGCTGCTGCCGGT
>JBOHFU010000622.1:0-2694 GCA_050699675.1 Pseudonocardiaceae bacterium | reverse complement strand
TGAGCAGCGCCACCTCGCCAGCCACCCGATCCGGTATCACCAGGTGGGCGCGGTAGCGCCGCAACGGGCCGGGCCCGTACCGGGCCAGCGTCGCCGACACCACCGCCGAGGCGAACCGCCCGACGAGTTCGCTGGTGAGCTCCTTCAACGCGACCTGGGCCGGCAGCGAGCCGTCGTAGTGGCGCAGCGCGTCGACCACCGGGAGCGTCAGCAGACCCACCGCGGCGGTCTCCAACTCCGCGCTGGGCAGCGCGGTGAAGTGCTTCGCGGCCAGCGCGGCGAGCAGCGCCCGCTCCACCGGGTCAGCCAGGGTGTCCAGCGATATGCGGCCGGCCAAGATCCCGTCTTCGACGTCGTGCACCGAGTACGCGACGTCGTCAGCCCAGTCCATCACCTGCGCTTCGAGGCATCGAATACCCTCAGGTGCGCCCTGTCGCAGCCAGCCGAACACCGCCGCGTCGTCGGCGTAGTAGCCGAACTTGACCGTCCCAGCCCGGCGCGGCCACGGATACTTGACGGTGGCATCCAGCGACGCCCTGGTCAGGTTGAGACCACGACCACGACCGGTCCCGGGGTCAAGCAGTTTAGGCTCCAGCCGGGTAAGGATCCGCAGCGTCTGCGCGTTGCCCTCGAACCCACCACAACCAGCGGCGACCTCGTTGAGGGCCTGCTCGCCGTTGTGGCCGAAGGGGGGATGGCCGATGTCGTGTGCTAATCCCGCGGTGTCCACCACGTCCGGATCGCAGCCCAGCTCGGCGGCGATCCCGCGACCGATCTGGGCGACCTCCAGTGAATGGGTCAGCCGGGTCCTGGGCACATCCCCCTCGCCAGGGCCGACCACCTGGGTCTTGCCCGCGAGCCTGCGCAGTGCCGCCGAGTGCAACACTCGGGCGCGATCCCGGGCGAACGGGCTGCGGCGCTCGGGTCCCGATCCGGGTAGCGCAGCCTGCTTGGCCGGCTCGGGCATCAGCCGCGCCCAGTCCTGCTCGGTGTACTGGTGGCCGGTGTCATGGTGACCGATGTCATTGTGACCCACGGGCTCACCCCAGATCGATGCTGAGCGACTCAGCCGGGGAGTGCGTGAACCGGTAGTGCAGCAGCGCGGCGCTCTCCCGGACGATGTACTGGGCCTGGATGCTTCGAGTCTGCACGATCGGACCGCTTCGGGTCGGCGAGGTCCAGGTGGCAAGCCCGAGGTCGTTGGCCATGGTTCGAGCCCGCAACGAATGCCACGGATCGCTGACGATCACCGCGGTGTGCCAGCCCTCGGGGCCCGCCCGGCGAGCCACCGCGCGCAGGCTCTCGAGGGTGTCGCTGCCCTCCCCGACCGGCACCACGGCGTTGTTCGGGATCCCGTAGGACGTCAGATAACTGCGGCCGGCCTCGGCCTCGGTGTAGGTGTCCCCGGCCCGCCGACCACCGACCGTGACGATCACCGGCGCGACGCCGTCGCGCCACAGCCGCGCGGCATGATCCAGCCGGGAGCCCAGCACGGCCGACGGTGTCCCGTCGTACTGGGCCGCGCCCAGCACCACGACGACGTCGGCGGAGTCCCGGTCATCGACCCGGGCCACCTGCCACACCCGGAAAAACGTGCCACCCACGACCAGGGCGCCAACCAGCACCGTGCCGAGAACCAGCCGCGTCAGCATGACGGACAGCAGGGACCGGTCGCGCCGGTCACCCACCGATGCGGCCCGTCGCGGTGGCCAGCGGGCCACCGGAACGCCCCCGCCGGACGGCGAGAACCTCCCCGACCACCGACACCGCAGTCTGCGCCGGCGTGGCCGCGCCCAGGTCCAGACCGACCGGCCCGTGCAGCCGGGCGAGTTCCGCCTCGGTGACACCGGCGGCCTGCAGCCGGGTACGCCGAGCCGCTTGGGTGTGCCGAGATCCCAGCGCACCGCAGAATCCGCGCCCGGACCGCAGCAGCTCCACCAGTACGGCGTCGAAGGCAGGGCCGTGGTCGAGCAAGATCAGCACGTCGGCGGCGGTGAAGTCCTTCGCGGCGGCAACGGCGGCCTCCAGCTCGGTCTCGGTGCGCACCGCCCAACCCAGCAGTTCGCACTGCGCCGCCAGAGCTGCCCCGATCGCCCCGCGTCCCACCACCAGCATGGTGGTCACCGGTACCCAGACGTCGAGCAGTGCCGCGATGCCCCCGGCGTCACCCTGCTCGGTGGCCGTCGCGCCGATCCGCGCCAGCTCACGCAGCCTGGTCAGCACCACCTCGTCGGCGTCGGGGTTACCCAGCGTGCCGACCACCTCGGTCAGCCCGGGCCCTACCGCTACCAGCACGGCCGAACCGTCGACCGTGGAGGCCAACGCGGAAGGGACACCGTCGGCCAGCGCGGTGCCCAGCACCGCAGCGGCCTGCTCTGGCAGCGGATGGCCCAGCAGTTGGGCGCCGCCTGCGCACGCGAGGCCGGCGTCCACCGCGTCGAGCTCGGTGACATGCCCCTTCGCGGTGCCGGGTGTCGACACCGCAGAGCTCAGCAACGGCAGCGCGACAGTGTCCATGGTGCCCTCGAACAGCGTGCCGGCCCGGTCACCGTCGGCCGTGCCGGCAAGAAGTTGCCCAGTGGCGACGGTGCCGAAACCATGCCGCTCAAGCACCCGAACCACCCCGGAAGGGCGGCCCTGCTCGGCCCAGCGGCGCAGTGCGTCACCGGCTTGCCGGCGGCGACGGGGTTCCTC
>JBOHFU010000621.1:0-2716 GCA_050699675.1 Pseudonocardiaceae bacterium | reverse complement strand
GACCCTCGGCCCGCTCGGCCCGCGCACGCCAGTACGCCACATCAGCGGCATCATCGATCACAGACCCGGAGAACACGTCCCCCAGAACACACCATCACCATCAATCACACCACGAGCCACGCCCGGCATGTCGCGAACAACCCCCCGCCCCCCCGCCCCACACGCGCCGCACTCCACACAACAGGACGGAACCAGCCACCCCACGGGATCACCGAATACTTACCATTAGTGAGATCGCCTGGCCGGGAAATGACGACTCAAGGCACTCCCGGTACTCCTGTGCCCAGCTTCGGCGCCGCTCGTGCGCCGGTATGACACCCAGTACTCTCTGACCGAGATCGGCGACCGGGCGAATGCGGTGCATCACGGGCAAGTTGGTAATGGTCGTTTGGGCATGACGGGTGCCTTGTGTGAAATCACCGCTGCGGGTGAGGCACAGCGCCCGATGCAGTTCAATTTGCGCCAGGCTACGCATGTAAGAGTCGGGGTACAATCTCAGTGCCGCCTGTTGCGCTTGTTCGACTTTGGCGAAGTCGCCCATGTGTGAGTAAACGAAGCTCTCTGCGAAACGTAGTCGATCCTCACCCCAATCAAATACCGAAATGCTGTGGCTGGAGGGTGCTGGGAGCTTGCCGAAGCACTCGCGCACCTGACACAAGGTTTGTTCGGCTTCGACATGTCGCCCCGCGAGCACCAAGGTTTGCGCCTTGCCCGAATAGAATTGCGGCAGTACCTCGGGCGGTGCCTCGTCGAGGCGTGTCTCAGCCTCCCTGACGAGCTGTAGGATCACTCTGACCGGACGGTGCTCATAACCAGCGCGAATCACTTCACGGCCTCGTATCCAGAACATGGTGTAGGGATCACCGGCCTCATCAGCGGCATGGCGGGCCGTTCGCCACCAGCGTCGTGCCTCACAGAGGTTACCCAAGTCAGCGACCGTCTGTGCCGTGAAGGCAGCCAGCAATGCGCCTACTTGCAATAGTCGCCGCTGAGCCGTGTCGCCCGGGTGACGCTGGATTGTAAGCTGCAGACCATGGAAATCGGCGATAAGAGTTTGCAACAATGTCGTCGGCTCCGTAGCGGGATAGGTCTGCCCATAATCCAAGGCGATTTCCTGCCAGTCGTCCACGTCAGCCGTGACCCGCTCGTCGGTTATGACATGGTTCAGCTCGCGTCGGACGGCCTCTAGGCCTAAAGTCGAAGCAGCGCCACCGATGCCGAGCCCGGTGAACGCAGCAGCCTGTAAGAATACTCGTCGTTTCGTCATATCTCCACCATCCTCGCCCGCCATTTGCAGGAGCAGGCCGAGATTACCGCCAAGGAAGACCGGTAGCGATGTCACCAGTCTAGTGCCGCCTGCTTGCCCTGTCGACACAACCGAACCCGGCATGACGCAACCATTCACATCATCCGGGCGCCTGAGGCCCAGCACGTCCTGGTCCAAGAGATCAAACCACAGCAGCTCCGGTGGGATGCGCAGCACACGTGCCCAGTACCTCAACGTATCCAAATTGAGGATTGGAGGACCAGTCTCAATCCGGCTGATCTGCGGCTGCTTCAGGCTGAGCCATTGTCCGAGCAACCCCTGCGAAATGCCGCCGGGGCCGTACACAGCGTGGTGGTACGGGTTCATACGGTAGGCACGACCCACTCGGCCGATATGCTGGGCGGCAAAAGCTTCACAGAACTGTTCCGTGTCCCAGAACTCGGCCGGAACCGCTGGAGGTGCGATGAACTTATCCCGTGAAGCCCGCTGGCAGCGGGCGCATTGGTGCTCGGCGTTGTCCGCCGCCAAGTGGGTACCGCAGCGGCAATACCGCTGCCGTCCTGGCCGTGACCCCACGGTGGTCCTCCAATCCGTATCCGATCTGCGAGACAGTGTAACGGTCGCGTCTTGCCCTTGATCCGCGGTCCGACCGACGAGGATTATCTCACCCTTCGCCATGTCGTATGCGTCTATTCCGCGTTCGTCATGCACCCGGACGTACCCATCCAGTTGAGTGATCTCCCATGGCCCCAGGGCCGGGCTGAGCGATGGCCTGGTGTGCGTCCCTCATCCGGGACGCCTCCCCCGTTTCCACCAGTCCGGTCCTCCCCGGTCCTGGGTGCCACCCAAGCAAGGACACCACACAGACAGGCTCAAGAGCACGTGGAGCACGACGTCAACCAGCTATACCAGGGCACTGACAACCAGCGTCACGGTGACGGCCAGGACCAACAGCAGCTCGACAGCGGGCGCAGCATTCGGTCGGGTACGGCCGTGCCGCCGACGGTGCTCGTGGCCGAGATGGGCGACGGGTCTTTGTTCCTTCAGGGCTGGCGGAACGGGCCGAGCGGTGGTCGGAGTGAGGCGCTGTGATCCGGGAGTACCGGGAGCTGCTCGCCGAACTGGCCCGCCTCAACAGTGACATGGCATCGCTGGCCATGCGCATCATGGACGGCAGCGCTGGTGCGGCTGAGCAGGCGCACTATGCCCAGAGGTTGATTGCCGCCGGTGAGCGGTTACGGCACCGGGCTGATGAGACGGCCGGAACGGTCATTGACGGAGAGGTCTTTGCCAACGGACCGCTGACCTTTCCGACGCATACTGTAGAGCCGTACTGGGAGCCGTGAGTAACGTTTGGGAAACACGGCATCGGCTAGTTTTAGAGTACCTTGAGAAGCTAGCCGACCAGCTCCGAAGCAAAGAGCAGGTAGCGTCGGCGGAACTCGAAGA
>JBOHFU010000620.1:0-2723 GCA_050699675.1 Pseudonocardiaceae bacterium | reverse complement strand
GAGGATATGCGCAGGCGGGAGCGCGGTCTGATCAACAGTTACGATGAACGCGGGGTGGTCGTCAGCAGGCGGCAGCCGCCGAGGCACTTCAAGGTGAGCTACCTGATCACCGCGTGGACCCAGCGACCCGAGGACGAGCACCGGCTGCTGTCGGCGCTGCTCTACTGCTTCCTGCGTAACGAGACTTTGCCGGCCGAGCTGCTCAGCGGCCAGCTGGCCGAGGTCGGGCTTCCGGTGTCGCTGTCGGTGGCCCTGCCGCCACCCGAGGATCGGGCGTTCGCCGATGTCTGGTCGGCGCTGGGAGGGGAGCTCAAGCCGTCACTGGACCTTGTGGTCACCGCGCCGGTCGACGGCGGACGCCCGTTCCCGGCCGGTCCTCCGGTGCAGGAGCCGATCACGATCGACTTCGGCGGTCTCGCGGGGGAACAGCGCGATCCACCGCGACGCCAGATCGATCAGCCGACGGCAGGGGGTGGCGAACCGGCACCCAGCGGCTCTGCGACTCTCGGCGACCCGGCACGCCCCGGCGGTCTGAAACGCACCGTGCGCGCCAAACGTCCAGCACGTGGTCGCGAGCCGGCGCCGCGCATGCCTGGCACCGGTGATGGCTGACCAGGCCGCCTCGACAGCGAGCCTCGAGCATCTGCTGGCTCGACTCGCGCTCGTTGAATCCCGGGTCCGGCGGGCCGTCGCGCTGCGCCGGACCGGCGACCCCGATCCCGACGATGCCTTCCGGGGGCTCTACCTCTCCGAGGCTGCGGTGGACCGGCTGCTCGCCGCCGGCTCGTCGACGCTCGCGCCGGACCAGACCGAGGCTGCGCGTCTCGCAGAGATCGAACGTGAAGCCAACACCGCCGAGGACTCCGGCCGTGATCTGCGGCTGCGCCGCCTGCAGCGCGGTTTCGGCCTGGAACCGCTGGACATCGAGGTGCTGCTGATCGCTCTGATCCCCGACATCGACCCGCGCTTCGAGCAGCTCTACGGGTACCTGAACGATGACGTGACTCGCCGCCGCGCGTCGATCGGGCTCGCGCTGGGTCTGTGCGGGGTACCGGAGGCGTCGGCAGCGGCACGATCCCGGTTCGGGGCAGATTCGCCGCTGGTCGCTGGCGGGTTGATGGTGGTTGACGACCGGGATCGGCCGCTGCTCTCCCGGACACTTCGGGTGCCCGACCGGGTAGCCGCCCACCTGCTCGGCGACGATCAGCCCGATCCAGTACTCGCCGATATCCTCGTCCCGCTGCCTCCCGCGGTGCCGGTGGACGCCGGCGGGATGCTCGTGCGTGGGCTGGCCGGCGAGGTCGGCCTGCTGTACCTGCGCGAGCGCCCCGGCGCCGGTGCCGCAGCCTTAGCCTGCGCGGCCGCCAGATCCATTGGCCGCCGGCCGCTCGTTACCGATCTGCGCTGGCTTGCCGGCCGGGCGGACGCGGCCGACCTGGTCGCTGTCGCCGTGCGTGAGGCGCGGCTGACCGGCTCGGTCCTCATCGGCACTCCCGCGGACCCGCTCGTCGAGCACCGTGACGTCATCCGCAGGCTGTCCAGCTCCGCGGCGACGGTCGTGCTCGCCGGGATGGTTCACTGGGATCCACTGTGGTCGGCAACACCGCCGCTGGTGATCGAGGTGGCCAACCCGACGGCCGAGCAGCGCTCCGCGCTGTGGTGGGAGTGCCTCGACGGGAAGCTCGCATCGGAACTCGATCCGGGTGCCGCGACGGCGCAGTTCGTGCTTTCCCCCGAACAGGTCGCGCAGGCTGCGCGCGCCGCCCGGCTGCAGGCACAGGTACGGGGGAGCCCGGTGACCGAGACGGACCTCGGCCTCGGGGCACGGGCCCAGAACACGATTGGGCTGGCCCGGCTGGCCCGTCGGATCGAGCCGACGGTCGGCTGGACGGACCTGGTGCTCCCGGAGTCCACCGCCGCTCATCTCCGGGAGATCGCGGTGCGAGCGCGGCACCGATCGCGGGTGCTCGACGAGTGGCGCATGCGCCCGGGCGGCGGCCGCGGTCGGGGCGTGACTGCGCTGTTCGCCGGCGACTCGGGCACCGGCAAGACGATGTCGGCCGAGGTGATCGCGGCCGACCTGGGTCTCGATCTCTATGCGGTCGATCTCTCCGGTGTGATCGACAAGTACGTCGGTGAGACCGAGAAGAACCTCGAGCGCATCTTCACCGAGGCGGCCGGGGTCAACGCGGTGCTGCTGTTCGACGAGGCGGACGCCATCTTCGGCAAGCGCTCCGAGGTGCGCGACGCACACGACCGGTATGCGAACATCGAGAGCGCTTACCTGCTTCAGCGGATGGAGTCGTTCGACGGCCTGGCGATCCTGGCGACCAACCTGCGGGCGAACCTCGACGAGGCGCTCACCCGCCGACTCGATTTGATCGTCGACTTCCCGATGCCGGACGCGACGCTGCGCCGGGGACTGTGGGATCGCTGTCTCGGACGCCGCATTCCCCGCGCGACCGAGCTGGACCTGGACTTCTGCGCCCGCGCCTTCGAACTGTCCGGGGGCAACATCCGCTCCGCGGTTGTTTCGGCGGCCTACCTCGCGGCCAAGGAAGACCGACCCGTAGGCACGGCCGACTTGGTGGCCGGCGTGTACCAGGAATACCGGAAGCTGGGTCGGCTCACCCTGGAGTCCGAGTTCGGCAAGTATTTCGCGCAGCTACGATGACAACCCGCTATCGCTACCGACTCACCTTGCGTGACCAGGTCATGGGCGC
>JBOHFU010000619.1:0-2724 GCA_050699675.1 Pseudonocardiaceae bacterium | reverse complement strand
ACCGCCGAAGCCATCGACATCAAAGAAGGCACCAGCAACGGAACCCTGCGCGCCAACACCCTGTCCGGCGCGGCCATCACCGCCGCGGACTCCTGGGTCGACGTCAAAGGCAACAACTGGACCATCAACGACAACATCGGCACAGACGCCCCCGAAGACGGCTTCCAAACCCACAAAATCCTCGACGGCTGGGGCGAACGCAACACCTTCCACAACAACACCGCCACCATCAACGCCGCCGGCTACGCCATCAACATCACCAAAAAGAACCTCGGCAACACCATCAGCTGCACCAATCGCGCCACCAACGCCAACGCCGGACTCTCCAACATCCCATGCCAGTGACCTCATGGGCCGATCGTCGCCTCCGCGTCTCATCAGCCCCTCCTGCCCCAGGAGGACGGTCTATGGATCCGTTGCGGATGTGCCGGAGACGGCAACTTTGGACCAGAAGTTGCGCGCTATGGCACCTCTGCACGCTGTAACAGTCCTTCCCCGGATCTCACGGACAGTGACATCAGATATGTGGCGCACCTCTTCGCGGTCGGTGGCAGCCTCTCGGGCCCCGTCGTGATCGATGAGTTCCCTTATCTGAGCAGGGCGTCGCCGGCCGGCCAGCCCGCTGTTCCGTGAGGCCCGCTACCTGCTGGAGGAAGAGGCCGATGTGCGCGACACCGCGCTGGCAGGACGCCACCGCCCGGTTCTCGGCCCAGGTACTCGGGCCGCGCTTCGAGCAGATGTGCCGGGAGTTCGCCCTGGCCGCCCTGGCCGGGCTGTTCGGGGCACTACCCGGCGAGGTCGGCACCGGTGTCGTGGCCGACCCAGCCCGGCGCAGCCAGATCGAGGTCGACGTCGTGGTATTCGCGCCCACGGTGCCCGGCGAGCCACGGCGGATCCTGTCGCTCGGTGAGGCGAAGTGGGGTGATGTCCTCGGCGCCCGCCATGTCGACCGCCTCCGCCGGGCCCGAGACCTGCTGGCCGGCCGCGGGTATGACACCCGCGACACCGTGCTCGCCTGCTACGGCGCGGCCGGCTTCGATCCCGACCTGAGCGTTCCAGGCGACCACGTGCTGGGCTGTCGGCCTGGACGAGCTGTACGCGGAGATCAAGGCAGGGTGAGCGCTTCGCTTGCCAGCGGTAGCGTTCAACCCATGCGATCGGTAGCGTTGGATTGCTGCTAACGATAGTGTAGGAACTGTGGACGGCTACGCTGGACGGATCGTCGACGACGAGCTCGACGAGCTTCTCGCCGGTCTGCCCGCGATCAGCTTGGAGGGTCCCAAGGGGGTCGGCAAGACCGCGACGGCCCACCGGCGGGCCGCCACCACTCTGGCGCTCGATGACGTCAACCAGGTGCAGCTGCTGGTTGCCGACCCGGCCCGGCTGGACACCTCTCCGACGCCGGTGCTGGTCGACGAGTGGCAGCGGCACCCTCCGGTATGGGACCTGGTGCGGCGAAGCGTCGACCGCGACGCGAGCCCCGGGCGGTTCTTGCTGACCGGCAGCGCCACCCCGGCAAACGCGCCGATCCACTCTGGTGCGGGCCGGATCGTCCAACTGCGGATGCGCCCGATGTCTCTGGCCGAGCGCGCCGTCGAGCAACCCACCGTGAGCTTGCGTTCGCTGCTGACCGGTGCTGTCCCCGACATCGGTGGTGACACGGCGGTCAGCCTGCCCGATTACGCTGACGAGATCGTCCGATCCGGTTTCCCCGGGATTCTGCGGCTGCCCGCCCGTGCCCGCCGGGCTCAGCTGGACGGTTACCTCAGTCGTATCGTCGAGCGGGAGTTCCCGGAGTCGGGCCACCCCGTCCGGCGACCGGCGACTCTGCGCGCCTGGCTTCGTGCCTACGCCGCGGCCACGTCCACTACCACCGCCTACAACACGATCCTGGACGCCGCTACCCCGGGCGAGACCGACAAACCCGCGAAGACCACCACGATCGGGTACCGCGACGTGCTGACGCAGCTCTGGCTACTCGAACCGGTGCCGGGCTGGTTACCGAACCGCAGCGTCTTCGCGCGGCTCGCCCAGGCCCCCAAACACCACCTGGCCGACCCGGCTCTGGCCGCCCGGCTCCTGGGCACGGACACCGCCGCCCTGCTGGCGGGTCGCGATCCGGCTCGGGCCGCGGCATTCGAGGGGCCCTTGCTCGGAGCGTTGTTCGAGTCGCTTGTCACGCTCAGCGTCCGCGTGTACGCCCAGGCCGCGGAAGCCACCGTGCACCACCTGCGCACCCGCAACGGCGACCACGAGGTCGACCTCATCGTGGAGCGCGACGACGGCCGGGTGGTGGCCATGGAGGTCAAGCTCAGCCCGTCGGTGGGCGAGGCCGATGTCAAGCACCTGCGCTGGTTGCGCGAGCGGCTCGAGGATCACCTGCTGGATTCCGTCGTGATCACCACTGGGCGGCACGCCTACCGTCGACCTGACGGAATCGCGGTGGTCCCAGCCGCGCTACTCGGTGCCTGAGGTTGTGCTGATGACCAGCCGTTACAACCTGAGCTGGGGTGGCGGCGTACAAGGGACCATGGCGAGCATCAGCATGCCCTGAGCATGCTACCATATAAACCATGGGTGCCATTCAGATCAAGAACGTCCCCGAGGATCTCCACGAGGCGCTGCGTCGCAGGGCGACTCACGAAGGTATGGACCTGCAGAGCTACCTGCTGCGGGTAATCCGACGTGAACTGTCCCTACCCAGCGAGACCGAGTGGCTTGAAG
>JBOHFU010000618.1:0-2729 GCA_050699675.1 Pseudonocardiaceae bacterium | reverse complement strand
CCGCTGCGTGATTGCTGAGCGAGTCAGCGCCAGCGCATGGTCATCAACAGTCCGATGATCATCAGAGCGAAGCCGATCAGGAAGTTCCAGTTGCCGAGGTTGCTCAGCAGGGGAATCTTGTCGACCGCGAGATAGTTGACCACCAGCCACAACAAACCGAGGAGCATCAAACCCAGCATCACGGCGACATAGACCGGGTGCGAGGGTCCGGCGACCCGGACCTTCACTGGAGTGAGCTGGTCGGCCGGTGGAGTGTAGTCCGACTTCTTCCGGACCTTCGACTTCGGCATTGGTCGTCCTCGTTCGCGTGCGGGCCGCCCGATCAGGCACCCGAATCCAGGCCCACTGGTTTAGGCCCACTGGGCGACCATCGGGTGGGGCGCTGTAGACACGTTAACGTAATCCGGCTGCGAACCGGCACGGTGCGTAGACCTATGGGCCGGGCTACTCCGAGGTGTGGGCACCCACTACCGTCTCCGTGCTGGCATCCCGCTCGCCTGGCCTAAAGGAGGCTTCGTGGCCCATGTGCTGTCCCCAGTACGGCGCTCCCCACCACCACGCCGGCGCGGGGACGCCACACGGACGACGATCCGCGGGGTAGGCGAGCTGCTCCTGACGGCAGGTCTGGTGGTGCTGCTGTTCGTGTTCTACGAGGCCTACGTCACCGACTGGTCGTCCGCTGCGAAACAGCGCGAGGCCACCGCCCAGCTTGATGACACCTGGCGCAACCCCCGGGGCGCCGTGGACCGTCCGATCGAGGGCGCGGGTATCGCCAAGATGTACGTCCCTTCGTTCGGGTCCGATTTCGTTTTCACCGTGCTGGAGGGCACTGCGCCGGACACCCTGGCGGTCGGTCCGGGCCACTATCAGGGCACCGCCTTGCCCGGTCAGCCGGGCAATTTCGCGGTGGCCGGGCACCGGGTCGGCAAGGGCGCGCCCTTCAACTCACTGGATTTGCTGTCGTCCTGCGACGCCATCGTGGTGGAGACGGTCGACCGTTGGTTCGTCTACCGGGTCCTGCCGATGCGGGGAGAGTCAGCCGGCTGGGCCGCCGGCAAGGCCAGCCAGCCGCAGTGCCGAGGTGTCGATCCGCTGACCGGTCGTTACGCGGATGTGGTGGGGAAGGCGATCGTGCTGCCCTCCCAGACCGAGGTGATCGATCCGGTGCCCGGCCAGCCCGACCTGGCCGCTAAACGGGACATCGAGCTGATCACGCTGACCACGTGTCACCCGCAGTTCTCCAACCGGCAGCGGCTCATCGTCCACGGCATCCTGGTCGCTCAGTACCCGAAGGTCGCGGGTCAACGGCCCGCCGAGCTGACCGCTAGCGCCTGAGGAGAACTCTCATGTACAGCTGGATCTGGCGGCACCTGCCCGGGTCGCGCGCGGTGCGCGTGCTGCAGGTGATGATGCTCGTAGCATCAGTAGTCACGCTGCTGTTACTCGTGGTGTTCCCGTGGGTGGAGCCCCGGTTGCCGTTCAACGAGGTGACAACGGGCGCAGCGCGCGCAACCACCGACTCCGCCGACGCCTAAGCTGCCGATGTGCGCATCCTTGTGATCGACAACTATGACAGCTTCGTCTACAACCTCGTGCAGTACCTGGCACAGCTGGGTGCCCAGTGCGTGGTGCGGCGCAACGACGCGGTCGAGGCCGGCGACGTTGGCTCCGCAGACGGGGTTCTGATCAGTCCCGGGCCGGGAACCCCGGAGCGAGCCGGCGCAAGCATGGACATCGTCCGGGACTGTGCGCAGCGGGGTCGTCCGGTACTGGGCGTATGCCTGGGGCATCAGGCGATCGGGGTGGTCTGGGGAGCCACCGTGGCGCGAGCCCCGGAGCTGCTGCACGGCAAGACCTCTGTGGTGCACCACAGCGGAGTCGCCGTGCTGGCCGGGTTGCCGCAGCCGTTCGTGGCCACCCGGTATCACTCGCTGACCGTTCTACCCGAGACCATCCCGGACGAGCTTGAGGTCACCGGCCGCACCGAGTCGGGAATCGTGATGGCCCTACAGCACCGGGAGCTCCCGGTGTACGGAGTGCAGTTCCACCCCGAATCGGTGCTGACTGACGGCGGGCACCGGCTACTGGCGAACTGGCTCCGTATCGCGGGTGCCGAAGTGCCCGAGTCACGGGTGGCCGAGCTGGAGGCCGGGATGCGCAAGCTGGCCTCAGCCGCGGTGGTGCGCTGACGCCTGACACCCCGGGCACCAGAGCTGACCCGCGGGTTAGCCTGGACCGGAGGTGAATGGTGGATCTTCGAAGATTCCCCCGTCGCCGTCACTTGGGGTGGTGCTACTGGTCTCACGTCCCTGCCCGACGGTGATTGTGATGGTCTGGTCACGAGCGAACCCGGTGCCCGCAGGCACGTCCTGATCGAGGACTCGGCCCACCAGATTCGGGTCGTTCGTCGAGGCGTTGACCTGCTGCAGGGTGCCAGTGAAGCCGAGCTTTCGCAGGGTGTTCAGTGCCTGGGTCGGGGTCTGCCCCCGCAGGTCGGGCATCTGGAGCTGGTTGCCTCGGGACACCGTCAGGGCCACCGTGGTGCCGACCTTGACTTCGGCGCCTCCGGCTGGGTTCTGTTTCAGGACCTGACCCTTCGCCGCACTGGAGTCCACTTCCTGGATCTGCGGGGTGAGACGAGCTCCGGTGATGTTGCGCTGAGCCTGGTCGACGTTGGTGCCGACGACGTCAGGCACGGCCACAGTCTCCGGCGGCACGCCGACGGTGAT
>JBOHFU010000617.1:0-2730 GCA_050699675.1 Pseudonocardiaceae bacterium | reverse complement strand
ATTGTCTGCGTGCTCACCTCAGCGAGGCGTTGCAGCAGGGGACGCACCCGGTGCTCGGCAGCGGTGTCCAGCACGGGAGAGAGCGCCTCTACCGCGCCGTCGAACTGACCCAGCGTGAGGTGGGCGCCGATGGCCAGCGAACCACGCCGCGCTCAAGTTTCGCGAGTAGTTGGCATCCAAGGTAGTCGTCTTCTTGGTGTTCTCGTAGATCCACGCGTTGACCGCCTCGGCGACTTCGCGTCGGGACAGCCACTCACCAGGCATTTGCCCCGACGGGGTGCGTTCCCGGGCGACGCGAAGCAGTTGATTCCGCACCCGCACCGTGCCCCCTTTCGTGTCGCGGAGTGTGGGTCGGGAGATCTTTACGGGCATCCTGCCATCTGCTCCGACCTGCCCCGCCGTCCGACCTTCCGCGATCTCGACGAGAGCTCCACCGTAGAGACGTGATTGACCTTGACCCGCTGGTGCGGGCAGCGGGGCTGAGGTGACTCGGGCGTGAAGCAGGTGTCGGGACGGGGCGTGGGGCCGGATGTGGGTTTGCAGATAGCGGTGGAGTTCATCCGGAAGCCGAACGGGCAGCGCTGCCCTGATCTTTTGACGACCGGCAATATCCTCGCGGACGGGTTGGTCGGTGTCGAGGTGATCGTGCCCTGCGCCGAGGGGCAGGCGGTGTACCGCGTCGCGGAGGTTCGGGTTGTCGCCTACGGCCCTGGCTGATGAGGACAGGGCCGTCATAGCCACTTACCGGGCCGCTAGGCCAGGATGGTGGACGTGGTGGCTGTTGGGGTGGGGCCGCTGAGCAGGGCTGATGTGGTGGCGGTGGCCCGCACCGGTGCGCGGGTGGAGCTGACCGCCGAGGCGTATGAGGCGATGGTGGTCTCCCGCGGGCACGTCGAGGCGCTGGCGTCGGACCAGCGTCCGCACTATGGCGTTTCCACCGGCTTCGGGGCGCTGGCCACGCGCTACATCCCGCCGTCGCAGCGAGCGGTGCTGCAGCAGTCGCTGGTCCGGTCACATGCCGCCGGGGCGGGACCCGAGGTGGAGAGCGAGGTCGTCCGGGCAATGGCCCTGCTGCGGCTGCGCACGCTGGCGACCGGTCGCACCGGCGTGCGACCGTCGACTGCGGTGGCGCTGGCGGGCCTGCTCAACGCCGGGATCACCCCGGTGGTGCCCGAGTACGGCTCGCTGGGCTGTTCCGGTGACCTCGCGCCGCTGGCCGCGGTAGCACTCGCGCTCACCGGTGAGGGGACCGTCCGGGACGCGTCGGGTGCGGTGAACCCAGCCGGCGAGGCGTTGCGGGCTTCCGGGCTCGCCCCGGTGACGCTCGCCGAGAAGGAAGGCCTCGCCCTGATCAACGGCACCGACGGGATGCTCGGCATGCTGGTGCTCGCCACGACCGAGCTGCACGGGCTGCTGGCCACCGCGGACCTCGCCGCCGCGATGAGCGTCGAGGCGCTGCTGGGCACCGACGCCGCGTTCGCCGCCGACCTCATCGCGTTGCGCCCGCATCCCGGGCAGGCTGTCTGCGCTGCGCGGATGCGCGCCCTGCTCACCGGCTCCCAGATCACTGCCAGCCACCGCGACCCAGCAAAAGACACCCGGGTGCAGGATGCCTACTCGTTGCGCTGCGCCCCACAGGTGCACGGCGCGGCACGGGACACCCTCGCGCACGCCGAGACCGTCGCCGATCGGGAGCTGGCGGCCGCGATCGACAACCCCGTGGTGCTGGCCGATGGACGGGTGGAATCGTGCGGCAACTTCCACGGCGCCCCGCTGGCCTACGTGCTCGACTTCCTCGCCATCCCGGTGGCCGACGTGGCGAGCATGGCCGAACGGCGCACCGACCGGATGCTCGACCCGGCCCGCTCGCACGGCCTGCCCCCGTTCCTCGCCGATACCCCCGGGGTCGACTCCGGCCACATGATCGCGCACTACACCCAGGCCGCCGTCGTCGCCGACCTCAAGCGGTGGGCGGTGCCCGCCTCGGTCGACTCCATCCCCACCTCCGCGATGCAGGAGGACCATGTCTCGATGGGCTGGGCGGCCGGGCGCAAGCTGCGCCGAGCCCTGGACGGCCTGGCCACCGTGCTCGCCGTCGAGCTGCTTACCGCGGCCCGGGCGCTGGCGTTGCGGGAACCCCTGCGACCGGCTCCGGCCACTGCGGCGGTGGTCGACGCTCTGCGCGCGGCCGGGGTTTCCACGCCGGGCCCGGACCGCCACCTCGCTCCCGAGATATCCACCGTCACCGAACTGGTCTGCAATGGACGGTTGCTGGCCATTGCTGAGGAGGTCGTGCTATGACCATCCGCGCAGCGCGCGGCACCGCGCTCACCGCCCGCAGCTGGCAGACCGAGGCGCCGCTGCGGATGCTGCACAACAACCTCGATCCCGACGTCGCCGAGCGACCGGCTGATCTGGTGGTCTACGGCGGCACCGGCAAGGCGGCCAGGGACTGGCCGAGCTTCCACGCGATCAGCCGCGAGCTGACCACATTGAGCGACGACGAGACGCTGCTGGTCGCGTCGGGTCGGCCGGTGGGGGTGCTGCGCACCCACGAATGGGCACCGCGGGTGCTCATCGCCAATGCCAACCTGGTGCCGGAGTGGGCCAACTGGCCGGAGTTCCGCCGGCTGGAGGCCGCCGGGCTGACCATGTACGGGCAGATGACCGCCGGCTCGTGGATCTACATCGGCACCCAGGGCATCCTGCAGGGCACCTACGAGACGTTCG
>JBOHFU010000616.1:0-2731 GCA_050699675.1 Pseudonocardiaceae bacterium | reverse complement strand
TCAGACGAGAACTTGTCGTCGGGATCACGGCCGGGCTTGGGGTTGGGATCGCCGCCGGGATCACCGGTGGGATCATGATCGGGGTCACAATTGGTATAACAGTTGGCATCACACTCGGGATCACGATCGTTATCGCAGTAGGTGTCCTAATCGGACTTACGCAATGGCTGAACTCTCCAGTGGATGCGATCCGTTCCCCGAGTCCCACCTCCGTCTTGCGCAACGACAGAATTGTTAGCGGTATGCGGCTGTTCTTTGGTATTTTTGGAGTCGGTCTCACCGTGGGACTCGTAATAGCGGCTATGGGCGGGATCCCGGTCGGGGTCGCCACCGGGATGGCGGTGGGGCTCGTGCCCGGACTTGTGGCGGCTCTCGTCGTCGCGCTCGGAGGTAGATCCGGCGCCGAGAGGTCCGCCGCCGGTCTCGCATCGAATGCCTGGGGTTGGTCTCTGGTCAGCCGATGCTGGCTGGCACTGGCGGACAAATTGCTCTGGCGGCTGATGACCTTCCTCAATGACGCCCACCAGCGAGGCGTGCTACGCCAGACCGGCGCGGTCTACCAGTTTCGCCACGCCCGGCTTCAAGATCACCTCGCAACGCAGCTGCTGTACAGCAGTGAGGCTGAACAACGCCCGAATCCGCGGCCGACCCGTGCGGTCGCACTGTAGCTGCGAGCCCGCGAGCTATGCGCCGAACCCGCGGGTCACAATGGTGCTCGACCCCATGTCGCAGGAGGATGAATTTATGGTGCAGGCCGCCGAGCCACCATCAGGCACCAGGGATTTCCTGGCTGACGATGTACGTCGCCGCAAGGCGACGTTCGACATCATCGGCGCGGTGTTCGAGCGTTACGGCTTCGACCCCCTGGAGACCCCGGCGTTCGAGCGGCTGGAGGTCTTCGCCGGCAAGCTCGGTGAGGAAGCCTCGTCGCTGATCTTCAAGATTCTCAAGCGGGGTGTCCACGAGGCCAGCGGCGAAGCCGACCTCGCCTTGCGCTACGACCACACAGTGCCGCTGGCGCGCGTCGTCGCGACCTACGGCAGTAAGTTGCCCTCGCCGTACAAACGTTATGTCATCGGCCCGGTCTGGCGGGCCGACCGCGCGGCCAAGGGCCGCTTCCGCGAGTTCGCCCAGTGCGACATCGACACGGTGGGCTCGGCGTCCCCGCTGGCGGACGCGGAGATCGTAGGCGCGGTGCACGACGGGCTGGAAGCCCTCGGCGTCCACGACTTCCAGTTCCTCGTCAACTCCCGGCAGGCGCTCCACGGGCTCCTGGAGGCATACCACGTCGATCCCGAGCTGGGCGACAAGGTGCTCGGCAGCCTCGACAAGCTGGACAAGGCGACGCCGGATGTGGTGTGCGCCGAGTTGGTCGAGCGGGGCCTGGCCACGGCCACCGCCGAGGGTCTGGTCGCCGACGTGACCGCACCCGACACCGACCGCGTGCGCAAGCAGCTCGACACCACCGAGCGCGGCCGGCTCGGGCTCGCCGAAGTGGACCGCTTGCTGGAGCTGACCGCCGGCCTGCCAGCCGATCGGGTGGTGTTCACGCCCCGGATGGTCCGCGGGCTGGACTACTACACCGGCCCGATCTTCGAGGTTACCGCGACCGGCTACCCCGGCTCGATCGCCTCCGGCGGACGATACGACGGCCTGGTCGCCAAGCTCGGCGGCCCGGACCTGCCGGCCTGCGGCGGTTCGATCGGAATCGAACGCATCCTCGCCACCCAAGCCGCCGGCGAGGCCGACCAGCGCGGCCTGGACGTGGCGCTGACCGTGCTCGGGGCCCAGGACGACATCATGCGGCTGGCCAACGAGCTCCGAGCACAGGGCCTGCGGACCGGGATCTACCTCGGCTCCTCGGGCAAGCTGGCCAAGCAGCTGAAGTGGGCACACGACCAGCACGCCCGCATAGTCCTGATCTACGGACCGGACGAGCAGCAGGCCCGCGAGATCACCGTACGAGACATGGAATCGGGCGAGCAGACCCGCGTCCCGATCGCCGAAGTCGGGGCGTACCTACCCAAGCGCAGCACTCAGTGAGCGGGTCCGGCACAACGCTGCTCTGGCGGCCCGTACTCATAATGCGGGCGGAGATCGTCGAACATAGGGAAGTGCCGGACGTTGGTTGTCACCAGGTCGGCGCCCACCGCGGATACGGTGCCCGCAAGCAGGTAGTCGACAACCCCGATCCCCGAGTGACTTCGCCGGTACTTGCGTGCATACTCACCGGCGCGCGACGTCTTCGGTCACCGGGATCCAGTCGACCACCGAAAAGAAGTTCTCGAGGGGATCGTGCTCGTCGGGTCGGGCGCCCGCCAGTAGCTCGAAGCGGGTGAGCTCGCTGGCGACGACCGATTCGCCGGAAACAAGATCTTCGAGTAGGGCTGTCGCTGGACCGTAGCCGCGCAAATGATCCACGGCCACCGACGTCACAGCGGCCTTCACACCCGGACAATGGCCAGTCCGGCCACGCCCTCCAGAAGGTCGAAGTCGTTGTCCTGCGTGATCACGGGCAGGTTATGCGCCGCTGCGGAGGCGGCGATCCACAGGTCGTTGACGCCTACTCTGCGACCGGCTTCCGCCAAGTGCACCCTCATTCGTGCCCAGGTCACCGCAGCGACGCCGTCCACCGGGATCAGTTCGATGTCCGCCAGCGCATCAAGCGTGGTCATCCGCACTGCGCGCGTCTCGGTGTCTTGGGCCGCGAGGACTCCGGCGTGCAGTTCGG
>JBOHFU010000615.1:0-2760 GCA_050699675.1 Pseudonocardiaceae bacterium | reverse complement strand
TTAACCCCGGTCTTTCAGTAGGACGTTGATCACGGGTTTGTTGGGCTTGTGGCGGCGCTGGGTGCGGCGGGCGGGGTCGGGGCGTGGTGACCGGGCCGGCCGGGTGCCGGCTTGTCCTGGGTCCTCGGTGGTGGGCGGTCAGGTGGTGGGCCGGTCAGGTGCGCAATGGCTGCGGGAGGGCGGCGAGGCGGGCGAATGCGGCGGCCAGCTCGTGCCGCCAGGGCCAGTGTTCGGCGATGCGCACGAACAGGCGCCGTTGGCCGCGGGTGATGCGGGCGGCGACGTGCAGTAGCCGGTAGCGCAGTGTCTTCGGCTCGCATCGGGCGAGGTCGCCGTGCAGCAGGATGGTTTGGGTCCAGGCGATCAGGTCGCAGGCGGTGAGGGCGAGCTCGAGCCAGACGGAGTTGATCGCGAACATCCTGGACGGGAATCGGCCCAGCCCGGTGTGTTTGCCGCAGCGGATGCGGTCCTCGACGCCGGCGTGCCCACGATGCCGGGCGTCGAGGTGGGCGAGCTGCCCGGCCGGGGTGTCGGTGGCGAAGGCCTGGAACCGCCAGCCGTCGATGTCGGTGAACGTCAGTTGCGCGCCGGGGTGCGGTCGTTCTCGGCGCACGATCACCCGCATGCCGGCCGGCCAGTCGGCCGCGGCGAGGTCGGGCAGCATCCCGGTCAGCTCGGCCACCTCGGCGCCCTCACGCAGCTCGCCGTCGGCGTCGACGGCCGGGGTCCACGCGTAGGCGGGCAGCGCCAGGATTGCTTCTTGCACCCGGTCGGTCATGGTGAACCCGACCGAGAACTCGACGTCCAGGCCACCGTCGTCGCGCAGGCCACGCAGGTGCGCCAGCCACGCCTTGGTGCCGCCGGCGCCGTCGGCGCGGACCAGGATCGGGGTGCCATGGCGAACCTCGTCGGGGATCTGCGCCAACGCCGCATCGGTGACCTCGATGTGGTCGGCGGCGGTGTTCGCGCCGGCGTTCCCGGGCCGCAGCAATCCGGCCAGCGCCTCGTTGGTGTTATCCAGGAAGACCAGGATGGGATGGAAGCCGAACCCGCCCTTGAAGTGCGCCGCCGCGCCCTGCTTCTCCGAGTGCGCCTCCACCACGGTGGCGTCCACATCGAGGACCAGACCGGGCCAGTGCCGGCCACCCGCGGTGCACGCCGGCAGATCCCGGCCGGCCTCGGCGCGCAACAGCCAGGCCCGCTCCCGCGCGGACGCCCGAGCATGACGCAGCCGATCCAGCACCGCGTCGTCGACCGCGTCCAGGACCCGCCACGCGGTCGCCGTCGAGGCCACCGACCCGAACAGCGCGGGCTGATCCCGCAGCACCGCCAGATCCGAGATCGCCTCCCCACCGTCGGCGAGCATCACCGTCACATCGACCAGCACCCGCCCCGGGTCGTGGCACGAACGACGCTGCCGCAGCGGCCTCAACGCCCCGCCGAACGCCTCGGACAACCCGGCCGCGTCGGCCAGATCGCCCAGCAGCCTCGTCCCGGCATGCGAGGCGACACCCTGCCCATCGGCGGTGACAGTGATCTTGGGCCGAACCGTTGTAGCCTGCACCTGCGAAGTGCCTCTCCGTGCGGACGATCAGAGTCTTGACAACCCCGATCCAACCGCCCAGAGCAGGCACTTTCGCGTTCCACCACCCGTGTCCCACCACAAGATCAGATCACTACTGCAACAGCAGGGCTAGCGCATGCCTAGCTGCGGCCTGCCATGAGGCCGGCAAGCCATGGCGGGCGCAAACCAGTCAGCCGGTCGCTAAGCGTGGGCAGTGTGTGAAGGCGGGGAACGAGGCGTCGGGCGCGATCAGTTCGAGGTAGAGCGGCTGTCCCTCAATCTGGTCGATAACCACGAACACACCCGTTCCGACAACCTTCGAGTTCGGATTGTCGTAATTGAACTTGACGAGGAAACCGTCCTGGAAGGGGACGACCCCCTCGATGAAGCCGGACGCAATCAGCGGCTTTGCGAAATTGTCTGCCGGACTTCTGCCTGAGATCCCAGGCGGGCCAAGCGGTTCCTGGCCGGAGCACCACTGGCCAACGATTTCGTGCACGGTGGCCGACGCAGGTGCAACCTGAGCGAACATGACCCCCACTGTTGCGGCCACGACGATCAGGGCACGCGTGACGAAGCGTTTCATGAGACCCCCCAAGATCGAACGAACCGTCCCCCCGGACCTTCCCCAGCCCGTGCTCGATGTGTACCACCGCACCGTTGCGTCGTCAATCGATTCGGTATGTTCGAAGGGCGCTGAGAGGTTGCAGGTGACGCTCAACGGCTCGGCCCTGCCAGCAACGTCGCCGATCGGCGGGCACCGACGTAGATAGTGGCCCTGACCTGCAAGAACGCGGTCAGGGCCACCTCTTGCACGGTAGTCTCGGCCCGTGCAAATCGACGAGATCATTTCCTCGGTCTTCGCGATCCACCCACGGGTACGGTACGTCGCCGTGGCCAGCGGGCAGCACGTCGAGCTACGGCAGCGGGAAGGCCTTGCCGGGGCGTCATCGAGCGAGTCGGACCGGTACGAGGAGCTGTTGGTGAACCCGACGCTGCTCATGATCACCAGGCAACGCGGGGACATCGACTGCGGCGGCCTGCGTTACCTCATCGTGCGCTACGGCAACTTCGCCCAGGTCGTGGTGCCTCGTCCGGACGAGGGTCACGTGTCGATCGCAGTGGAGCCTGACGTCGATCCGGTCCCGATCGGTGACGCCGTGGTGCAGCTGTTGGGCTAGCGGACGCCCCTGGCG
>JBOHFU010000614.1:0-2764 GCA_050699675.1 Pseudonocardiaceae bacterium | reverse complement strand
GTTTCTCTGGAGATATGTGAGGCCCTGGCCGTGAGGCTTCAAGCCGAAACGGTGAATACCGAGGTATCCGGGCGGTCTCTTCGACTACGAACAGATGGGTCGCCCGCGGCAGCTGGCTGGCGCGAACACCGGGACGATCACCTGGGAGCCGCCGCAGGTCGTTTGGAGCCAGAGCCGAGATCAGCCACGTGGTGTGCGGCATCAGCGTGGCGAACAGGATTGGCTGTGGGCGCGGCCGCTCTGGCTCCGCGTCAGGTAACCGCGTGGGCCAGCCGGTACTCCCTAGCCCCAGTTTCCCGGCTAGTTGGATCTTGAGCTTGTACTGGATCACGCCACGACACGCCAGCCTCGACCGCGTCCTTCGACCGGAAAACCGGCCCAAGCCGCCGAAGACGGCCGAGTGCTGAGACAGCTGGCATGGATGAAATCCTACAGAGACCGAGCCCTGCTCGGGTGGATCTCATACACCTCGCAGAGGCCATCGTCGCATCAGCCGCACCCGTCGCCGGCACCCGGATCCTCAAGCTCTTTCGGTGACGCCACGGCAAGCGACAACACTAGACCGAACGGGCAAGTTCGAGGCGCGGGGGAAGCGTCGCCGCCCGCCGTCGCGTCGCGCTCTCAACGAGGTCGACCTGATTGGCTGCGTACATGCGCCATGGTCGTCCAGTTCCGCAACGACCTGCCGGAGCGTGCCGACATTCACCCGCAGGGCACTGTTGCATTAAGCGAAGGGCGTCCTCGCCATGCACCAAAGTGGGGAGGCAGGCCCCCTCAGGGGCCTGGAGAACCGTAACAAACCGGGCATCTGAAGGCCGGCTGCGTGGCTTCTGGGCGAACAGGTGGACCAGGCCGGGTGAGCCGATCGCTTAATGCAACAGCGCCGCGGCGTGAACCGCTGTACCCAACGGAACACGGTCACGTGGTCGACCGTGATGCCCCGTTCGGCCAGCAGTTCCTCCACGTCGCGGTCGGAGTCCGTAGCGCAGATACCATCGCACCGCCACCATGATCACCTCCGATGGGAAGCCGAAACCGGCGAAACCAGACGTCGGCGCGGGCACTCGGGCAAGACGACGACGCATCAGCCCAGCCTGCCCGCTCGCGGTGATCCGCCGATGCAACAGTGCCGTGGGAACCAGTTCGTGGCCAGAGATCAACATATTTCTGTCGAGGAACGCACCTGGGTCGCGCAACGACGGGAGAAGATCCCGCAGGACGCCGGGATCAAGTTAACCAGGTGGACCCGGTGCGTAGTCACGTACCGCAGAACGTGCGATACGAGCCGAAGCTCGGCGGGGCCGGTGCGGCGTATGGCTCCAGACCGGGTCGTTCATCGAACGGCTGCGCCAGCACGTCGAGTAGTCGTCCGAACGGTCCTAGGTCCCCGGCACTCGCCGCGACCAGCGCTTCCTCCATCTGGTGGTTCCGCGGGATGTAGACCGGATTGACCCGGTCCATCGCTTCCGCGATCGCCCGTGGGTCAGACGCTTGGGACGACAGCTGTGCCCGCCAACGGTCCGCCCACGCGTCGAAGGCGGAGGGTTCGGCGAAGAGCGATCGCGCAGCTGCCGCATCGCCGCGCACTGCCGAGGACAGCGCCCGGAAGCACGAGGTGAAATCGACCCTCTGTGTATGCAGCAGCACCAGCAGGTCGTCGATCAGCGCGCCGTCGGATCGTTGGGCATCTGCCACACCCACCTTGGCGCGCATCCCGTGGTTCCAGTACTCGTCGTAACGGTCGGGGAACGACTGCAGCACGTCGGTGGCCGCCGCAACAGCCTTATCCGTCTCGACGTAGAACAGCGGCAGCAATGTCTCGGCCAACTGCGCCAGGTTCCACTGCGCGATGCCCGGCTGGTTGCCGTATGCGTAACGGCCGCCGTGATCAATCGAACTGAACACGGTGGCGGGGTCGAAGGCGTCCATGAACGCGCACGGACCGTAGTCGATGGTCTCGCCGGAGATCGTCATGTTGTCGGTGTTCATGACGCCGTGGATGAACCCGACGAGCATCCAGCGAGCGACCAGCGAGGCCTGGGCGTCGACGACGCTCTCGAAGAACGCGAGATACGGGTTGTCCGCCTCGACCGCATGGGGGTAATGACGCGCGATTGCGTAATCGGCCAGGCGCCGCACGAGCGCCGGCCCATCGTGCGCTGCTGCGTACTGGAACGTGCCCACCCGAACATGGCTCGCCGCGACCCGGGTGAGCACCGCGCCGGGCAGCACCGTGTCCCGCGCGACGTCATCACCGGTCGCCACCACAGCGAGCGCCCGGGAGGTGGGAATGCCCAGCGCGTGCATCGCCTCGCCGATCGCATACTCGCGCAGCATCGGGCCGACGGGCGCCTTCCCATCACCCCCTCGGGCGAACGGTGTGCGTCCGGAGCCCTTCAGGTGCAGGTCGCGACGGCGTCCGTGAACGTCGAGCACCTCGCCGAGCAGGAGCGCTCGGCCATCGCCGAGGCGGGGCACAAACCCACCGAACTGATGGCCGGCGTAGGCCTGCGCTACCGGCGACGCCCCGTCGGGCGTGGCGTTGCCGACCAGGACGGCGACACCGTCAGGTGCTCTCAGCGCATCGGCATCGACACCCAGCTCTGCGGCCAGCTCCTCGTTGAGCGCCAACAGCCGGGGCGCAGGCGCCGGTGTCGCTTGCCACGGCTCGTACAGGCCCCCCAGTTCACGCACATAGGAGTTGTCGAACGCGAACATCAGCCGGGCCGCGACGCTCATAATCCCGAGGGTAACGGGGCCGGTC
>JBOHFU010000613.1:0-2765 GCA_050699675.1 Pseudonocardiaceae bacterium | reverse complement strand
CGGGAAGGGCTGCCACTAGGCAGGGACGGTTGGCGGGGTACCGCAGGGACGACTGCCGGGTGCCAAGGTGGTCCTCATGGCCTCGCATCGTCACTCACGGGTGGTCGTCGCCGCGCCCGCCTCGGGCGCCGGCAAGACCACTGTGGCCACCGGGCTGATGGCCGCGTTGCGGCGGCGGGGCACCGCGGTGGCCGGGTTCAAGGTCGGCCCGGACTACATCGATCCGGGCTACCACGCGCTGGCGACTGGGCGGCCCGGCCGCAACCTCGATCCGGTGCTGGTAGGGGAGCGGCGCATCGCGCCGCTGGCCGCCTACGGCGCCGCGGGGGCGCAGCTTGCGGTCGTGGAGGGGGTGATGGGGCTGTTCGACGGCCGCACCGGCACGCCTGGCTGCGGCTCGACGGCGCACGTCGCAGCCCTGCTCGGTGCCCCGGTGCTGATGGTCGTCGACGTGCGCGGCCAGGGCCGCAGTCTGGCCGCGTTGCTGCATGGCTTCCGGTCCTTCGACCCTGGGGTGCGGATCGCCGGGGTGGTGCTCAACCGGGTTGGCTCGGCGCGCCACGAGCAGGTCTGCCGGGATGCGTGCGCCGAGGTGGGCCTGCCGGTGCTCGGCGCGCTGCGCCGGGATGACGCGCTGGCGGTGCCGTCGCGGCATCTGGGGTTGGTCACTGCCGCCGAGCACGCCGCCGCGGCCCGGGTGGTGCAGCGCTGGGCCGACGCGGTGGCCGCGCAGGTAGACCTGGACGCGGTGATGTCACTGGCGGTCGCCTCGCCGGGCGAGCCGCGGTGGGAACCGGCCGCTGAGGTCGTCGCGGTGACGGGGGAGCCGGTGGTCGCGGTGGCCGCCGGGCCGGCGTTCACCTTCGGCTACCCCGAGCATGCCGAACTGCTCGCCGCGGCCGGGGCCGCGGTCATGCCTTTTGACCCGCTGCACGACGAGTCGCTGCCCCCCGGCACGGTCGGCCTGGTGCTGCCCGGCGGGTTCCCGGAGTGCCACGCCGAGGCGCTGTCGGCCAACGCGGCGCTGCGTGCCGAAGTCGCGGCGCTGGCCCGTCGCGGGGCGCCGGTGCACGCGCAATGCGGTGGGCTGCTCTACCTGTGCCGCTCGTTGGACGGCGCACCGATGTGCGGGGTGCTCGACGCCGAGGCGACGATGACCGACCGGCTGGTGCTGGGCTACCGCGACGCAGTGGCGCTGCGCGACTCGGTGTTGCACCCGCAGGGCGCCCGAGTGAGCGGTCACGAATTCCATCGCACCGCCGTCACCCCCCGCGGGGCTGCGCCGGCCTGGGCCTGGTCCGGCGCGCCACCCGAGGGTTTCGTGCAGGGCGGCGTGCACGCGTCGTTCCTGCACACCCACCCGGCCGGGGACCCAGCAGCGGTGGCACGCTTCGTGGCGGGCTGTGTGAAAGGCGGATCGTGACGCGGGAGCTGGTCGGGATCGGGGTGGGTCCGGGAGACCCGGACCTGCTGACCGTGGCAGCCGTGCGCGAGCTCTCCTGCGCTGGGCGGGTGTTCGTCCCGGTGATGGCCCCCGACGTTGCGGGGCGGGCCGAGGCTGTGGTGCGGGCACACCTGACCCACGATCGCCTGGAACGGCTGGTGTTCGCGCTCAACGACGACGTCGCCGGGTCGCAACAGCGACGCCACGAGCGATGGGATGCCGCCGCCGCGCGGGTTGCGCAGTACCTGCGCGATCACGGTGGCACCGCGGCCTTCGCCACCCTCGGCGACCCTTGCGTGTACTCCACGTTCGGCTACCTCGCCGAGACCGTGCACGGGCTGCTGCCTGACGTGCGGATCCGCACCATCCCGGGCATCACCGCGATGCAGGCCGCCGCCAGCGCCGCCGGCCTGACCCTGGTCGAGGGGACCGAACCGCTCACGCTGCTCCCGCTGGCCCGCGACCTCGCCGCGTTGGACGCCGCGCTGGCGGGCGGCGGGACGGTCGTCGCCTACAAGGGCGGCCGCCGGTTGGCCGAGCTGCGCGAGCGGGTCACGGCCGCCGGTGCGCTGGACCGCGCCTGGTGCGCCGAGCACCTTGGCACTCCCGATGAGCGGATCACCCCGCTGGCGCACACCGGCGCGGCGGCGGCCTACCTGTCGACGGTGGTGGTCCTGCCACCACGTAACGGCAGGGGAGCGCAGTTGTGACCGCCGACGCACTCCTTCGCGCGGAGGCGGCGTGAGCACGGGGCCGCCGCTGCGCGAGCCGGACCTGCCTCGCACCGCGAAGCTGCGGCCGCACGCGCTGCGCACCGGATTCAGCACCGGTGCCTGCTCGGCGGCCGCGGCCAAGGCCGCGGTGGCAGCGCTAGGCGGTACCCACTTGTCCACCGTCAACATTCCCTTCCCATCAGGTGATCGGCATGATTTCACGGTGCACTCGCTTCGTCGCCAGGGGAGCACCGCCACCGCCGTGGTTGTCAAAGACGCCGGCGACGACCCCGACGTCACACACGGCGCGCACCTGACTGTCACCGTCGCCTGGCGCGACGACGGCGAAGTCGTGCTGCACGGTGGTGAGGGGGTGGGGGTGGTGACCCTCCCTGGGCTAGGGCTACCGGTCGGCCAGCCCGCGATCAATCCGGTACCCCGGCAGATGATCACCGATGCGGTGTGGGAGGCGTCCGGTGGACGGGGTGTCGACGTGACGATCAGCGTGCCCGAGGGCGAGCGGATGGCCCGCAAGACCACCAACCGCCGGCTGGGCATCGAGGGCGGGATCTCCATCCTGGGCACCACCGGGATCGTCCGCCCGTTCT
>JBOHFU010000612.1:0-2767 GCA_050699675.1 Pseudonocardiaceae bacterium | reverse complement strand
TCACCTCGGGGGAGATCCGGCGCAACGCCAAGGCCCGGCTGCTCCGGGACAATGTGGTCGTCCGCGAAGACTTCACGGTGTCGTCACTGCGCCGGTTCAAAGATGACGCGGCATCGGTCCGTGAGGGCTTCGAGTGCGGCCTGACGCTCTCGTCGTACCACGACCTTCGGGTCGGCGACGAGATCGAGACTTACGAGCTGCGCGAAAAACCCCGCACCTGACCATCCCGGGGTTGGTGGCTCTTCAAGGGCTACCAACCCCCGGGTTGGTAGCCCTTGAAGAGCGACAAACCCGGTGGTGAGCGGTGTATGTCGGCGCCCTGGAGCTGGACGTCCTGTTCGGTGACGTTCGTTCCCTCAAGCAGAAACGCTCGCTGGTCCGACCCGTGGTCGCGCAACTTCGGCAGCGCTTCGACGTCGCGGCAGCCGAAGCCGGGCATGCGGACCTGCACCGTCGGTCGCTGATCGGCGTGGCCGCCGTTGCCGCCGACGCCGGCCAAATACGCGACGTGCTCGACGCGTGCGAGCGGCTCGTGGCCCGACGACCCGAGCTGGAGCTGTTGGCCGCCCGGCACCGGTTGCTGGGCCCAGACGACAACTAGCGTTGAGCACTCCCGGGCCGTGCCCGAAGAACGGAATGTGAGGAGAACGCTGAGATGGCCGATCCCCCACGGGCCCGCCGGCTCGCCAAACGGATTGCCAAGATCGTCGCATCCAGCTTGGAGCACGAAGTGAAAGATCCACGGCTGGCAATGGTGACGATCACCGACGCAAAGGTCACCGGGGACCTTCGGGACGCGACGGTCTACTACACGGTGCTCGGGGAGACCGTCGACACCCCACCGGATACCGCCGGGGCGGCGGCCGCGCTGGCCAGCGCGACCGGAGTGCTGCGGTCCTTAGTCGGCCGCGGAACAGGTGTTCGGTTCACCCCCACCCTGACCTTCCGCTGCGATGACGTCCCGGATGGGGTGCGTCGGATCGATGAGTTGCTGGCCCAGGCGCACGACGCCGACGCCGAGGTCGCCCGCATCGCGGCGGGCGCGTCGCCCGCCGGTGAGCCCGACCCGTACCGTCCACCCCGCGAAGCGGACTCGTGAGTGAGTAACAGTGTTATGACACTCAATGCCACTCACGACTCAGAACTGAAGGCCGCCGTGGAGCTCATCCGCGGCGCCCGGGATGTCACGCTGGTTGCCCACGTGCAACCGGATGCCGACGCGCTGGGCAGCGCGTTGGCCCTCGGTCTGGCACTTCACCAGCGCGGCGTGACGGTGCGGGTGACCTTCGGCGAGCTGGCCGACGCCCCGGAGTCGCTGCGTGGGCTGGACGTCGCGGGCCTGCTCGTGCCGCCGGACCAGGTGCCTGCGCAGCCGGAGCTGCTGGTGGCGCTGGACACCGCGAACCGCGACCGGCTGGGCTGCCTGTCGGACCGGGTGGACACCTCCGGCGCGGTGCTCGTGATTGACCACCACGCCACCAACGGCCGGTTCGGCACCCATCACGTGGTGGACGTGAGCGCGGAGGCCACCGCGGTGCTCGTGCTGCGGCTGCTCGACGCGCTCGACGTGGCGCTGAACGAGCCGATCGCCCGCTGCCTCTACGCCGGCCTGGTGACCGACACCAGCTGCTTTCGCCGGGCCGACCAGGGCACTCACGCCATCGCCGCCCGGTTGCTGAGTGCGGGAGTTGACCCCGACACGACCACCCGCGAGCTCCTGGACACCCACCCGTTCGGCTGGCTGGCCATGCTGGGAACCGTGCTCGGTCGCGCGCGACTCGAGCCTGCGTCGGCCCAGGGCCTGGGGCTGGTGCACACCATGGTGCGGCTGGCTGACGTGGCGGGACTGCGTAGCGAGGAAGTCGAGAGCGTGGTGGATCTGGTGCGGACCACGTCGGAGGCCGAGGTCGCCGCGGTCCTCAAGGAGGTCGGCCCGGACAGGTGGTCGGTGTCGCTGCGGGCCAAGCAGCGCCTGGACGTCTCGGCCGCGGCGGCAGAGCTCGGCGGTGGCGGCCACCGTCTCGCCGCCGGCTTCAGGGCCACCGGTACCGCGCAGGATGTCCTGGACGCCTTGCGGGCCGCCCTGCACCGCGCACCTACGGCTTGGTGATGCCGCACGGGCCGCAGGTGCCCGTGCGGCGGGTGCTCGCGCTGGCCGTTCCCGCGCTGGGCGTGCTCGCCGCCGAACCGCTCTACCTGCTGGTGGACACTGCCGTGGTGGGCCGGCTCGGTGCGGTCCCGTTGGCTGCATTGGCTGTCGGCGGCGTGGTGCTCGTGCAGGTCTCCACCGGGCTCACCTTCCTGTCCTACGGCACCACCGCCCGCACCGCGCGGTTGTACGGGTCGGGGCAGCGTGCCGCGGCGGTGGCCGAGGGCGCCCAGGCCAGCTGGCTCGCGCTGGGGGTCGGCGGGGTGGTGCTGGTTGGGGGCCAGCTTGTCGCCAGCCCGGTGGTGCGCTTGCTCGCCGGCCCTGGACCGGTGGCCGACGCGGCGCTCGAGTGGCTGCGCATCGCGCTGTTCGGCGCACCGTTCGTGCTGGTCACCCTCGCTGGCAACGGGTGGATGCGGGGAGTGCAGGAGACTGCACGCCCGCTACGTTACGTCCTGGCCGGTAACGGGATCTCGGCCCTGCTGTGCCCCGTGCTGGTGCATGGCGCCGGGCCGGTGGCCGGCATCGGGCTGCCCGGTTCGGCGGTGGCCAACGTCGTCGCGCAGGTACTGGCCGCCGGGCTGTTCCTCCGGGCGTTAGTGGTCGAGCGGGTCACCC
>JBOHFU010000611.1:0-2782 GCA_050699675.1 Pseudonocardiaceae bacterium | reverse complement strand
GCCAAGCAGCCGAGGACAAGCTCGACCCGGTCATCGGTGTGCTGGTGAAAGTTCGCGCTTCGCAGCTGAACGGCTGCCCGTTCTGTCTCGACCTGCACACCAGGGAGGCCCGCGCTGCGGGTGAGCGCGAGCAGCGCCTGTCCGCACTGGCGGCGTGGCGCGAGACACCGTTGTTCAACGACCGGGAACGGGCCGCCCTCGCGCTCGCTGAGGCGGTCACGTTCCTCGCGGTCGGGCATGTTCCGGACGCCGTCTACGAGACGGCTGCCCGGCGGTTCGACGAGACCGAGCTGGCCCACCTGCTGTGGACCATCGCGGCGATCAACGTCTGGAACCGGATGGCGGTGGCCACCCGCCTGCGGCCGGCCGGGTGCGAGGCGCCGCCCGCGTCGATGCCGTAAAGAGAAGTGCTTCGTTCGTTGTCCGGCCCAGCCGGGCCGGGCTAGAGGTAACAACGCCAGGGGCATCGACCCTCCGCCCGGCCATCCCAGACGACGGGCTTCTCAGAATAGGTTCGCACCGGTACCGGCGACAAAGCGACCGATATCCCCAAGATCGATAACCTTGGGTGCCCCTTCAACCGTGTCCGATGAAGAGCCGCCCTGTTGCGACTCGCCAGCCTGGGCAATGCCGGCACCAGAGGTGAGTAGGGTTCCGAGAACGAGCGCGCCGGCCAGCGCTACTGCGCCGGATCGTCGAGTATGCATATTCATGGACTCCTTCAACGGGTCAATCGGCATGGAATAGCTGGAAACGCTCTCGGAGGCTACCATTATTTTTTGCGGCAGTCGTCACCCTGACCGTACTGGTTTTGCTCATTTTCCCTTGGGTCGGGCGGGGAGGGCGAGTGAACGCAGGGGGTGGTACCAAAAGTACCAGGTCGACCCACCCTGACTTGGTCAAAACCAGGATAGTAAAGGTGATATCCAGTGGAAATGGATGGGGGTATCGTCTGAATAGCTGACCAAGTCAATCTTGGATTGGATCCCGCGCAGCTCTGGTGTCGCCGAGTTCGACACCAGAGCTGCCGATGACGTAACGGAGCGCTCTGGTGTCGAACTCGGCGACACCAGAGCGGGCTAGCGGTGGGTGGTGATGGCTGTGGCTGCCGACGTCGCCGTACGCCACCTGCGGGCACTCGGGTACGGGTTGACTGGCAGCTCCGCAAGCCTGGTCGCAGGCGCCGGTCACGTCGACGTGAGCCTGCCGGACGGCGGGAGGCGCCCGCTGCGCATCGACTGCGCGATCGAGTGGGCCGGTCTCGTCGACATGCCGCTGGAGGACGAGGCAGGTGTCCAGGCCGCCTGCGGGATCATGCATGTCCACGGGCGCAAGTCCGGCATCCCCGAGCCCCTCGGTGTCGACTACGCCTCGACCACGGCCGGTGTGCTTGCCGCGCAGGGCGCTCTGGCGGTGCTGGTCGGCCGGCTGCGCGGGATGGACCTGCGCCGCGTCACCACCTCGGTTGCCCAGGCAGCGCTGCTGAGCGTGGCGCAGTACCTGGCGGCGGCGACCGCGGACGACGACTGGGCCGAGCCGATGCGTCCCGGCGGGCCGCCGTTCACGTCGGCCGACGGCGTGCGCTTCGAGATCGAAGTGCTGGAAGCCGCCGGCTGGCGGCGCTTCTGGGCGCTTCTCGACGCCGACGGGACGGCAGTGCGACGTGGTTGGCAGCCGTTCCAGCTTCGCTACGCCACCGCGACCTGCCCGCTCCCGGACGAGCTGCATAGGGTCGCTGGTCGGTGCAGGTTCGCCGCGTTGGTCGCCGCGGCGGCAGCGGCCGGGGTCAGCATCCTGCGATTACGCGACGTGGCCGAGCGCAGCGCCGAACTCGCAGCCGGGCTGCCACCCTGGCGGATCACCGCGATAGTGGACGACACGCGGGCGGCACCCCTGCCCTGCTCGCCGGCCACGGCGCAGCTGCCACTCGAGGGCCTGGTGGTGATCGAGGCCTGCAGGCGCCTCCAGGGCCCGCTCGCAGGGCACGTCCTGCGGCTGCTCGGCGCCCGGGTCGTCCGCATCGAGCCGCCCGGCGGCGACCTGTTGCGCGGCATGCCCCCGATGGCCGGCGACTGCTCGGCACGCTTCCTTGCGCTCAACCGCGGCAAGGACGTCGTCGAGATCGACCTCAAGTCCGCGGCCGGGCGGCGGGCCGTGCAGGAGCTGGTGGCGGGGGCCGACGTGTTCGTGCACAACTGGGCGCCGGGCAAGGCAGCGCAGCTGGCGCTGGACGCTGAGCACCTCGCCGCCGTGCGCCCAGGGCTCGTCTACGCCTACGCCTCCGGGTGGGGAGACACGTTCGGCGATCAGCCCCCCTTGGGCACGGACTTCATGGTCCAGGCGCACAGCGGCCTGGCCGCCATGGTCCGGCCGGACGGCGAGCCCCCGGCGCCGTCGTTGATGACGCTCACCGACGTGCTCGGCGGCCTGATCTGCGCGCAAGGCGTGCTGGCCGGGTTGATCGCCCGGATCCGCAGTGGGTCGGGGCAACGGGTGGACTCCTCGCTGCTGTCCGCCGCCGCGGTGCTCCAGCAGCCGGCGTTCCAGCAGCCGGTGCTCGACGCGGTCGCGGCCGCCGGAGATGCCGGTTCGCGCGCCAGCCGGCCGGTCTGGACCCCGCTGCACAGGCCCTTGGCCACCGCCGACGGGTACGTCGCGCTGTCCACCCGCACCCGCATGGAACCCGATCGACTTGCCGCAGCCTGCGGCGCCGGGCCCAGTTTCGAGGACATCGCCGCGCGTTTCCGTCAGGAGCCGAGCCGCACCTGGGTCGAGCGGCTGT
>JBOHFU010000610.1:0-2784 GCA_050699675.1 Pseudonocardiaceae bacterium | reverse complement strand
GTCGATGGTCGTGGCAGGCCAGGAGGTTTCGATCACCAGCACGTCGTCGTCCACGACCTGAGCGTAGGGCCAGCTCGTCCGATCATGTGCCGAGCCTCGCCGCCACCCAGGCCGCCGACGATGTGCGTGGTGAACCGCAGCTCGGGCGATCAGGCAAGCCTCTCGACATACGGCCCCTTGTAGCCACACGACGTGCGGTGCCGGGTCCAGGTTGCGGCGTGTCGGCTTGCTTGGTGCAGTGAAGCCATCCAGCTCTCCTCGGTGCTGCTGCTGGACGCCGGGATCGTGCTGATCTACGACCAGCGCCTGGCCGCAGCGTGCATCGACGGTGGCCTCGCCGTCGCTGCACCTGGCAGTGACTCGGCGCTCCCAGCGCGTACCGATACCACTCCAGGCTGACCCGGCAAGTGCACTCGGAATCGGCGATTCGCTTTGTCGCCGCACTGGCTGTTGTTATTGCAAGCGGGGATCGCCCTGCAGCTCTAGACTGGCTTCGTGATCGCATGAGGGTCGAGAAGGACCTCGTGGTACGTTCTTGCTTGTCAGAGATCGTCGAGAAGGCGGAACAATAACCAGTCCGTTTTTAGACGAATAAGGGTAAACAAGTGAATCAAGTCTGCGGGCTGAACCAGGAAATCGAGCCGGCGAGGTGGTGTCAGCTGGTACTGTACGTGCTCTCGTTGGCTGCCTCGTGAGCGGCGTTATGTGACCCAGTCGTACTTGATGATCAATACTTCGGATGTCGCGACGGAGCTGGCCGTCGTCGCGATGGGGTGCTGGCACGCGGTGGTCACCGGGCGAGGGTGGTGAGAAAGGTTCGCCAGGCCGTGGGGGGGAGGGTCAGAACGGGGCCGTCGGTGTCCTTGGAGTCCCGCACCAGGACACGATCCGGTGCCGGTGCGACCTCGACGCAATCGGCGCCAGTGCCGCTGTAGCTGCTGGTGCGCCAAGCGAAGATGTCCGGCTCAAGTGCGGGCATCCTGATCCTCTCGATCCGCAGAGTACTCGGTTGCCAGGATAGCAATCAGCTCCCGCGAATCTTCCTCGCCCAGCGCGGTCTTCGCCAGCGCGTCCAGGATGTGCTGGTAGGCCTGGATCTCCTCCGGCTTCTCCAGAAACAGGCAGAAGGTCGCGTCTTCTAGATACACGACCGGCTTGAACTCAGCGAACTCCATGAGCTTGAACGGTCCAGCCGTCGCGGCATGCGCGCCGAGCGACACCGGTATCACCCGGACAGTGACGGACGAACGCACTGACATGCGCAGCAGGTGGTGCAGCTGATCCGACATCACCCCTGGACCGCTGACCGGTAGTCGCAAGGCGTACTCGTGCAGATAGAACGTGAAGCGGGCCGGACAGTCCCGGTTGAACAAGCGCTGGCGGGCCAGCCGGGCGGCGACCCGCTCGTCCACCTCGGCGGCGGGCACATTAGCGATGCGGCTGATCACCTCGCGGGCGTAGTCGCCGGTCTGCAACAGTCCCGGCACCAGCAGTGGCTGAACATCGTGGTACTCCACTGCCCGGTTCTCGTGATTGATCAAGGTCACGAGCTCTTTGGGAAGCCGGTAGCCGTGCTGCTGGAGCCAGCCCGGGACGTATTGCTCCTGGCAAAGGGTGAGCAGCCGGTCCCGTTCCGGGCTCTTGACCCGGCAGACCCCGAGAAACGCCGCGATGTCCAGCGCGCTGCCGCCGCGCTTGCCGGACAGCAGCCGCGACACCCAGCTCGGTGACCAACCGAGCAGGTATGCGGCTTCCCTGCCGTTCAGCCCGGCTCGTTTCATCGCCTGGCGCAGCCCCTCACCCAGCTCCCGGCTGCGGACCGTGGGCTCACGATCTTCCATAGCGACCTCCCGCGCGGCGGACCCTTCGACCCGTGTGCGCCGCGGGATCACCCCAGATGACGCAACGGACTCTTCCGGCAGAGGTTATTGCGTGTCCCCAGGACAACCAGATCATTCGTGACGGCTGCCGCGCAGCGCCGCCGCGAACACCTTGTCGAACTGCTCTCTGGTCCCTGCCCGCTGGTCAGCGCGCGGCGAGGTGGGTTTCCCAGGCGCGTCGCTCAGCTTCGGCGGTGGCCTGAGGATCGTTGTCGGCGTAGACGTAGCGGTCGATGACCACGGACGTCTGGCCGCCGAAGTTGCTCGCGATGAAGCTGAGCACGCCGGGATGCGGGGCGTCGACGTGCACCAGCACACCGTGTTTTTGCACGAGCTCGACAACGCCGCTGAACGGCGGCTGCGCGCCGTTGGTGCGCTCGACACGCTCGCCGACGGCGACACCGTCCAACCCGGCGCGGCGGATGGTGTCACTCCATGCCTCATCCAGCGTGCCGCCGGGCTGGGTCCACAAGCGAGTCGATCCGGCGGGCCGTCCGGTGAAGGTGGCCAGATACACGCGCAGGGTGGCCAGTGCCTGAGTCCAGCCGCTGACCAGATCGCCGACGAAGTCGGCGTCGTCGGCGATCAGCCCGTGGGTGACCACGCGCACCACGCAAGACCCGCCCGACTGTGCTTGGACGAGGAACTCGGTGGCGACCGTCCGTCCCTCCCAGTCCTCCTCGTAGGCGAACCGGTGCGGCGGCTGGTAGGCGCTGATTGTGCCGTGCGAGACGTCGTCGTCGCCCGAGCCGTGCCGTTGGATGATCTTTCCTCCGACGTGCGGTTCCACCGTGGCGGGCATGAACCAGCGGGAGATGCCGGGGCCGGTGGCGAGCAGCCGCCAGACTTCTTCAGGCGTGCCTGCGACTTCGGTGGCCACCTCGGGCGGGCGGGCCTGCTGCTC
>JBOHFU010000609.1:0-2786 GCA_050699675.1 Pseudonocardiaceae bacterium | reverse complement strand
GATACAGCGATCCAGTGCGCGCCGCGAGCGCGGCGCGCGACCTTGCGGATCCGGCCCATCACCCAGGGCTGCACCTCGGGATACCACGGACCGCCGGGCTGCGAACGCTCGTCGAGACACAGCGCCACCGCCGCCGAAGCCGCCGCCTCGAGCAGCGCGCTGCGCGGCGGTACCGCGTCCCGTTCCACCCGCAGGATCAGCGGCATCGCCCGCACCACCGCAGGGTCCTCGCCGGTGACGTCGGTGGTCGCGTCAGCCGGCAGCTCCAGCCAACTCGCGTACCGGGCCGCCAACCGAGTGAGTAGCACCCGTGAGTGGGGATCCGAGCTATCGGTCGCATCGCCACTCACAGGGGCACCCTGCGCAGCATCCCGTCGGCGGCGTCGGCGGCCTCGACCTCGTCGCGGGTCACGCCCAGCACGAACAGCACGATGTCCAGGAACGGCTGGTTGATCGCGGTGTCGGCGACCTCTCGCAGCGCGGGTTTGGCGTTGAACGCGACACCCAGACCGGCCGCGGAGAGCATGTCGATGTCGTTTGCGCCGTCCCCGACCGCGACACACTGCGCCAGCGGGACACCGAAGTGCTCTGCCGCCCGGCGCAGCGCGTCGGCCTTCCCGGATCGATCCACCACCGGGCCGAGGACCCGTCCAGTGAGCTTTTCCTCGCGGATCTCGAGCTCGTTGGCGGTGCAGAAATCCAGCCCCAGGTCTTCGGCGACCGGCCGGACGACCTGGGTGAAACCCCCCGAGACGGCTCCACAGGTAAATCCCAACCGCTTGAGGGTCCGCACCGTTGTGCGAGCTCCGGGGGTGAGTTCCAGTGCGCTGGTCACTTCGGCGAGCACGCTGGCCGGCAGACCGGCCAGCAACGCGGCCCGGCGACGTAGCGACTGGGTGAAGTCCAACTCGCCGCGCATCGCGGCCTCGGTAATCGCGCGCACCTCGGCCCCGCAGCCGGCGCGTTCGGCGAGCACCTCGATCACCTCGCCCTGTACCAGGGTCGAGTCGACGTCGAAGACCACCAGGCGTTTCGCCCGACGGGCGAGACCCACCCGCTCGACGGCAAGGTCGACTTCGCCACGGGCGGCAATCTGTACCAGCGTCGAGCGCAACGCTGTGTCGGCGGCCTCGCCATCGCCGTTGCTGGGGACCGACACGAGCAGCTCGAGCCCAGTAACGGGGTAGTCCGCGATCCGCCGGATGGCGTCGACGTTGATGTCCAACGCAGCTAGCGCGCGAGTGGTCTCGGTGAAGGCGCGGGCCGTGACCGGCCGGCCCAGTACCAACACGACATGCGTGGACCCACGGGTGCTCACGCCCACCTCGTCGGCGCCGACCTCGACGTCCACCTGCATCCCGATGCTGGCCATGACCTGCTCGGCGGCCTCCTGCAGATCATCCGGATCAGCCGTGGTCTCCACCAGCACGCCGAGAATGAGCCGGCCCCGGATCACCACTTGCTCGACGTCGAGGATGTCCACGCCATGCCGGGTGAGTGCGGCGAAGATCACTGATGCAACCCCAGGCTTGTCCCGCCCGGTCACCGTGACCAGCAGGGTCGTCCGTGGGTTACCGGTCACTTTGCGCGCGGGTCGGTATCACCGGTCTCGCCGTGCTGCACGGCCTGCGCCGCCTGCTCACTCGGCGCGGGCGGGCTCTCATGGCCGACCTCCGCCTCGGCCCGCATCCGCTCAGACATATGCGGATAGTGCAGCTCGAAGGCGGGACGCTCGGAGCGGATCCGTGGCAGTTCGGTGAAGTTGTGCCGCGGCGGCGGGCACGAGGTCGCCCATTCCAGCGAGTTGCAGTAACCCCACGGGTCGTCGACGGTGACGACCTCCCCGTAGCGGTAACTGCGGAACACGTTCCACAGGAACGGCAGCGTCGAGGCGCCCAGGACGAAGGCGCCGATCGAGGACACCATGTTCAGCGTGGTGAACCCGTCACTGGGCAGGTAGTCGGCGTAGCGGCGGGGCATGCCCTCGTTGCCCACCCAGTGCTGCACCAGGAAAGTCAGGTGGAACCCGATGAACGTGGTCCAGAAGTGGAACTTGCCCAGCGGTTCGTCGAGCATCCGGCCGGTCATCTTCGGGAACCAGAAGTAGATCCCGCCGAAGGTCGCGAACACGATCGTGCCGTAGAGCACGTAATGGAAATGCGCCACCACGAAATAGGTGTCGCTGACGTGGAAGTCGATCGCCGGAGCGGCCAGCAGCACCCCGGTCAGCCCACCGAGCAGGAAGGTGATCAGGAAGCCGATCGCAAAAAGCATCGGAGTCTCGAAAGTCAACTGCCCTCGCCACATGGTGCCGATCCAGTTGAAGAACTTGATACCGGTCGGCACCGCAATGAGGAAGGTGGTGAACGCGAAGAAGGGCAGCAGTACCGCACCGGTGGCGTACATGTGGTGAGCCCACACCACCATGGACAGTGCAGCGATCGACAGCGTTGCGAAGATCAGGGTCTTGTAGCCGAACAGCGGCTTGCGGCTGAACACCGGGAAGATCTCCGACACGATGCCGAAGAACGGCAGCGCCACGATGTAGACCTCGGGGTGGCCGAAGAACCAGAACAGGTGCTGCCAGAGGATGGCCCCACCGTTGGCCGGATCGAACACGTGCGCCCCGAGACGCCGGTCGGCCTCGAGCCCCAGCAGTGCCGCGGTCAGGATCGGGAAGGCCAGCAGCACGAGCAGCGACGTGACCAGGATGTTCCAGGTGAAGATCGGCATCCGGAACATCGTCATCCCGGGCGCCCGCAGGCAGACCACCGTGGTGACCATGT
>JBOHFU010000608.1:0-2791 GCA_050699675.1 Pseudonocardiaceae bacterium | reverse complement strand
AGACGGGGTCATGAGGGCGACGATGCGTTCGAGGTCGTCTACGGATCCGAACTCCACCACGATCCGGCCCTTGCGGCGGCCCAGTTCCACCTTGACCCGGGTGTCGAAAGTGTTTGAGAGGTTCTCGGCGAGCTCCTGCAGCCCGGGTGCCTGCATCGGACGGGGTGCTGGCGCCTTCGGGGCAGCCGGGGCGGGCTCGCGGCGGCTCAGCGTGACTGCTTCCTCGGTGGCCCGGACCGACAGCCCCTCGGCAACGATGCGCCCCGCCAGGTCTTCCTGGGCGAACGGCTCGTCGAGACCGAGCAGCGCTCGGGCGTGCCCAGCGGAGAGCACTCCGGCTGCGACCCTCCGTTGCACCGCGACCGGCAGCCTGAGCAATCTGATGGTGTTGGTGATGACCGGGCGGCTGCGCCCGATCCGCGACGCCAACTGCTCGTGCGTCACCCCGAAGTCCTCCAGTAGCTGCTGGTAGGCGGCCGCCTCCTCAAGCGGGTTGAGCTGGACCCGGTGAATGTTCTCCAGCAACGCGTCGCGGAGCATGACGTCGTCGGCGGTGCTTCGCACGATCGCCGGGATGCGGTCCAGCCCAGCCTGCTGCGCCGCCCGCCATCGCCGCTCGCCCATGACCAGTTCATAGGAAACGGTGTCTGGTTGCCCGATCGCCGGCTCAGCCGGCACCGCTGGCAGTGGGCGGACGACGATGGGCTGCATCAGGCCGAACTCGCGGATCGAATGCTCGAGCTCGGCCAGGGAGTCCTCGTCGAAGGACTGCCGGGGCTGCCTGGGATTGGGCACGATGGACCCAATCGGCACCTCTTGGTAGACCGCCCCCGCAACACAGCCATTCGGGACATCCGGGCGACCGTCTGCGCGACCTTCTGGACGCTGGAGTGAGGCCAATTCACTCACCGCGGTGCCGACCGGTCCGGTAGGGATCAGCGCAGCCAGCCCGCGGCCGAGCCCGCCCTTGCGCTGCGATCCAGAGGTTTGGGGGGATCCAGAGGTTTGGGAAATTGCGCTGCCGGGGGGCATCAGCGACTCACCTCGCGAGCATCTGGGTTGCCGTCACCCGGAGAGCCATTTCCCAAGGCGATCTCCCGCGCGGCGTCCAGATAGCTCAGCGCCCCGCGGGAACCGGGATCGTAGACCAGCACAGTCTGCCCGAAACCCGGCGCTTCGGAGATCTTCACGCTGCGCGGGATCACCGTGCGCAGCACCTGGTCGCCGAAGTGTTTGCGGACCTCGGCAGTGACCTGGTCCGCCAGTTTCGTGCGCCCGTCGTACATCGTCAGCAGGATCGTGGACACCGTCAGTGCGGGGTTGAGATGCGCCTGCACCAACTCGATGTTGCGCAGCAGCTGCCCGAGCCCCTCTAACGCGTAGTACTCGCATTGGATGGGGATCAACACTTCTGGTGCAGCGACGAGCGCGTTCACAGTGAGCAGTCCCAGCGAGGGGGGGCAGTCGATGAAGACATAGTCGACGTCCAGCTCATCGAGGGCGCAACCTTGCAGCGCCCGAGCGAGACGTGACTCCCGGGCCACCATGCTCACCAGCTCGATCTCAGAACCGGCGAGGTCGATGGTGGCAGGGATACAGAGCAGGTTCGGCGACTGCGGGCTCACCACAACAGCGTCCGCAATCCCGATCTCCCCGATCAGCACCTCGTACACCGAGCGGGTGCCGGAGCGATGCTCGATTCCGAGCGCGGTCGAGGCGTTTCCCTGCGGGTCCAGGTCGATCACGAGCGTGCGCAGCCCCTGCAGAGCCAGCCCCGCTGCAAGGTTGACCGTGCTCGTGGTCTTGCCGACGCCGCCCTTCTGGTTTGCCACCGCGAGTACCCGGCGCCGGATCGGACGGGGTAGCTGGTCAGTGGGGTGCTGTACCCGAGTGGCGCGCTCCGCCTCCTCACAGATCGGGGTCCACCCGACAGTCGCCGGCTCTAGTCCCAACGGGCGCGCCGAGGGAAGTGAGGACGGATAGGACACCTGAGGGGCTGCGACGTGCTGAGGGGCTGCGACGTGCTGAGAGGCTGCGTGGATCGCAGTTGACGGCGTCGCATGGGGGACGGCACGCAGTCGCCTGGTTTCACGTGAAACCCCGAGCGCTGCGCCGCCTGGCGCGGGGCCGCGCTGCGCTGGGCCGTCCTGCCACCTGGGGAGGCTCACGCTCACCGATCCTTCCTCCTCCGTGCCCTCGCTGTGCGAGTGACACGCTGGACCCGCCTAGGTACCACGATGACCGTGGTCGGCGGCTGCACGATCGTGCCACCACACTGCACGATCTCCACCGGCCCCCCTCCCGCGGTCCGCACCGCGACGGCGTCGCGTGCCGCCTCCTCGTGCGCAGTGGCACCCTTGACCGCGAGCAACCGTCCGCCCGGTGTCACCAGCGGAAGGCTCCAGTTCGCCAACCGACCCAACGGGGCAACTGCCCGGGCTGTCACGATGTCCTTGCCGCCAAGCACTTCTCGCACCCGCGGGTCTTCGGCCCGACCGCGATGCACCGAGACCGCTAGGCCGAGCTCAGCGACTATCTCTTGCAGCCATGCCACCCGCCGGGCCATCGGGTCCAGCAAGACGATCGCGAGATCCGGCCGAGCGAGCGCGAGCGGTATTCCTGGCAGGCCCGCACCGGAACCTACGTCCAGTACCCGGCAACCGTCGGGCACGAGTTCACCAAGCACAGCGGAGTTGAGCATGTGGCGTTCCCACAGCCGGTCCGCTTCCCTCGGACCAATGAGCCCTCTCACGACCCCGGGCCCGGCGAGCAACCCGACATACCGCTCCGC
>JBOHFU010000607.1:0-2792 GCA_050699675.1 Pseudonocardiaceae bacterium | reverse complement strand
AGCCGTCGCAGTGATGGAGCGACCCCGACAAAGACGATCTCGAGGACGATGACCGACCGCGGTCCGCCGACCCCTCGAAGGACGGCGACACCACATGAACGCCCATGTCGGCGGCCTGCCGGTCGAGGATACGCCGCTGCCCTTGGTGAGCGAGGTGGGCGCCGGGTTCCTACTGGCCCGTCAGAATGTATAGGAGCGTGTACGAGAATCGCAGACAGAGCAGTTCTGGTGACCGGGGTGTCAGCCGCATCTGAGGATGACGGGACGCCGCCGGGCTGTGTCCGGCAGCCGGGTCGGACGCGAGGTCCGATACGCGGTGCGGCCGGCGGCGCTCAACACGACCGCGCGGTGGATGACCGCGCTCGCGACCGACTGGGATCGACGGCAACGGAACGCGCTGCAGCGGGATGCACCCTTCACCATCATGGCCGCGTTCGCCGAGCTGGAACGCGACATCATCCACCAACGCACCATGGCCGGGCTCGCCGCCGCCCGCGCCGAAGGCCGCCGCGTCGGTGGATGCAACTCGCTCTTCGCTCTGGTTTAATGACATAATGTGCATTATCGGATCGTCGGCGAGGGTGACAGGCCGACCTTGTTATGGGCCATCCGCTCGTCGGCCGGTGTAGGACCAGGCGGTGTGGGCTCGTCCAGGAGCGTCGCCTCGTTGAACGGATCTTTGCCGGAGAAGACCCTGTGTGCCTGGTCGGCGTTGAATTCCCTGGTCCAGGAGCCGATCAGCACGGTGGCGACCGCGTTGCCGGCGAAGTTGGTCAGTGCGCGAGCCTCGGACATGAACCGGTCGATGCCCAGGATGAAGCCGACTCCGTCGACCAGCTCCGGGCGGTGCGACTGCAGCCCGCCGGCGAGCGTGGCGAGCCCGGCACCGCTGACCCCGGCGGCGCCCTTCGACGCGATGATCATGAAAATCAATAGTGAGATCTGTTCGCCCACCGAGAGCGGGCGATCCAGCGCCGCGGCGATGAACAGGGTGGCCATGGTCAAATAGATCGCGGTGCCGTCCAGATTGAACGAGTATCCAGTGGGCACGGTGGTGCCGACGACCGGTTTGCTGACGCCGAGATGTTCCATCTTCGCGATCAGGCGCGGCAGCGCAGATTCCGACGACGAGGTCGACAGGATGAGCAGGAACTCGCGGGCGAGGTAGCGCAGCAGCGCGACGATGTTTACCCGGGCGCCGAGCCACAGCACCGCACCCAGCACCACGAATACGAACAGCACGCAGGTCAGGTAGAAACCGAGCATGATCACGGCGAGGCTGCGCAGGGCCGACCAACCGGTCTCGCCGACCACCGCGGCGATCGCGCCGAATGCCCCGATCGGGGCCGCCCACATAATCATCGACAGGATCCGGAACACCCACCGCTGGATGTGCTCGACACCGCGCCGGATCGGTTCGCCCATCGGGCCGAGCTTGCGCAGCGCGAATCCGGCGAGCAGGGCGACCAGCAGCGTCTGCAGCACCTGGCCCTGGGTGAACGCGGACACCAGCGTCGTCGGCACGATGCCGAGCAGGAAATCGACGGTGCCTGCACCGCCCTGGGCCTGCTGGTGCGCCTTGGCCGCGGAGGCTGGATCCAGGTTCAGTCCCGTACCCGGTTGCAGCAGGTTGCCAACAACCAGACCGATCAGCAGCGCGAACGTCGACATCACGGCGTGTCCAGAGTGACCGCGCGGCGGTACTTGGAGTACCTGGCCGACAACGACCTCGCGCAGCGCATGCCGCACTACGGACAGGTGGGCAGGCCCGAATTCCGGTATCTACCGGTGCGCGGCCGCCCCTGATTACCGCAATCTGGATCCAGACTGTGGTAATCAGGGCCCTTACGGAGCGCGCAGCGGTATGCCGCGGATCGAAGCGTCCAGCGCGGTGACGGTATGCGCCAGGGTGAGGTGGGTGCCTTGACGTTGCGCGCTGGCCGCGATCTGCATCAGGCAGCCGGGGTTGGCGGTAACCAGTACCGACGCTCCGGTTGCCAGTACGTTGCGGGCCTTGCGGTCGCCCAATTCGGTGGCGGGCTCGGGGTTGAGCAAGTTGTAGACCCCTGCCGAACCGCAGCACAGCTCGGCCTCAGCGATTTCGGTCAGGGTCAGCCCGGGAATGGCCCTCAGCAGCTCCCGGGGCTGTGACCGGATCCCTTGGGCGTGCCCGAGATGGCAGGCGTCGTGGTAGGCGACCGTGACGTCCAGCGGGTGGCGCGGCGCCACCGGGCCGAGCTCGACCAACAGCTCGGAGATGTCACGGGTGCGGTCGACGAAAGCTTGCGCGCGTGCGGCGTAGTCGGGATCGTCGCGCAGCAGGTGTGCGTACTCCTTCATCGCCGAGCCACAGCCCGCAGCGTTGACCGCCACGTAATCCACCCCGGCGGCCTCGAAGCGCTCGATCAGTGCCCGGGCGAAGGAGACCGCTTCGTCCTCACGACCCGTGTGCTGTGACAGTGCCCCGCAACAGCCCTGCCCGCGGGGGATCACCACGTCGCAGCCCTCGGCGGCCAGCACGCGCGCGGTGGCGGCGTTGACCTCGGGGAACAATGCGTCCTGCACGCAGCCGGTGAGCATCCCGACCACCGCCCGGCGCCGCCCCGATGCCGGCACCCGCGCCGGCAGCTTCTCCCGCCGGGTCAGGGTTGGGGTCAGCGACTCCATCACCCGCAGCATCGGGGGCAGCCGCTCCAGCAGCCCGGTCCGCCGCAGCAGCCGGTCCAGCCCGCTGCGCTGGTAGAACGCCAACGGCCCACGCATCGCACGCAGCCGCCTCGGGTACGGGAACA
>JBOHFU010000606.1:0-2793 GCA_050699675.1 Pseudonocardiaceae bacterium | reverse complement strand
AGCCGGCCCGAGACCACTTGCCCGGTGTCCCGCAGGTCGCCAGCCGGGCGCGGCTCGTCGTCGCGAGCACCAGGTGGTACGCCCCGGCGTAGCTCACGTGCGGCGGCAGCGCCGGATCGAGGTCGGAGGATGCCCATCGCAGCGCGGCCAGCGTGGCGCCTACCTCCCGCGGATCGGCGGGCACGGTGCTGGTCGGAACGCTCGTCAGGGTGGCGCGCAGCACCCCGTCCGCGCCGCGCTCGGTGCGCACCGGTACCGGGCCGACCCCGGTCCGCAGCTCCAGCTGGCCCGCCCCGTCCCGCTCGGCCACGGCCACCGCAGTGGCGACCGTCGCGTGCCCGCAGAAGCTCACCTCAGCTCGCGGGCTGAAGTACCGGATGCCGAGCGTAGCACCGGGAAGCAGGAACGCCGTCTCCGAGTAGCCGACGTCGGCCGCGACGGCCTGCATCGCCGTCTCGCTCATCCCGGCCGCGTCCAGCACGACACCGGCCGGGTTGCCGCCGCGGCCGTCCCGGGTGAAGGCCGCGTAGCGCAGCACGTCGACACTCATGGTCATGAGGTTGCTCGCCTCCAGACGCCGGGTCCAGCGAGATCGGCGTGCAGAAGACCGTGGACGCGGCGTAGAACATCTGACCGAGCGGGACGGTCAGGAGCACCCTTCAGGTGAGCAGGCGTCGTGGGTTCTACCCGTGTCCGGCCGCCGATTCGGCGGGCTCGTCCGTCGTCTCGGAGGTCGATGGGGATCCCCAATGGTGTACACATTCGTGCGCGACGTCGGTAGGCTGGCGCGGTGAACCGGCGAGAGACCCTCAGCATCCGAGAGGCGCGCGAGCAGCTTCCGCGCATCCTGGACAGGTTTCGGCAGGGGGATCGTGAACCGGTGTTCGTCGGCGCTCAGCGTCGGACCGACGGCGTGGTACTACCCATCGATATCTACCACGATCTCCTGGAGCGGCGACTCGAGGCCACCCAGCAGGCCGAGGCATCGGTTCGAGCCGAGGGAGTGGCTCCGAGCGCGGCAGCTCGAAGAATCACGGACCAGTGGGCTCGGGGAGCGCTCACGTCCTCGGGGATGCGGGAGGAGATCGCCCGCCTGTATGGCGTGTGAGGTGATCGAGGACCCGTACCTCGATCCCGATACCGGGGTGCTGCGCAACCGCCTGGGCTGCACCGACGCTGACCGCCTGGCACAGGCGGAGGCTCGCGGTCAGGATCCATTGTCGTTGTCGGCCGCTGCTTGGTCGAGTGTGGCCAGGTGGGTGCGGATGTCCTCAGTGTCAGGGATGCCGAGGTCGGTGTAGAGGGTGAGCGCCTGTTGCCAGTGGTGGCGGGCCAGGTCGGAGTCGCTGGTGGCGAGGTGGGTGTGGGCGAGACCGTTGTGGGCACGGGCCTGTTCGTAGCGGTCGCCGATCTGGGTGGCCAGGGTAAGCGCAGCGGTGTGCTGGATGAGTGCCGCGCGAAGCTGTCCGGTGACGTGCCGGATCTTACCGAGGTTGTTGAGGGCTCGGGCCTCGCCGGCCGGGTGGCCGATCTCTTGGTAAAGAGCTAGGGCCTGCTGCTGGTGGTCGGCAGCCTGCTGGTGGTGACCTTGCCGCTGGTAGACCTCGCCGAGGGTGGCTAGCGCATCGGCTTCGCCGACCCGATCGCCGAGCTCGCGGAACAGGGCTAAGGCCTGCTCAAGATGCTCGCCGGCCTGCCCATAGCGGCCCTGCCGCTGGTAGACCTCGCCGAGGATGGCCAGCGTGCGGGCTTCGCCGATCCGGTGGTCGAGTTCGCGGAACAGGGCTAATGCCTGTTCGAGATGCTCGTCGGCCTGCCCATAGTGGCCCTGCCGCTGATGGACGAGGCCGAGGTAGCCCAGCGCGTGGGCTTCGCCGACCCGGTGGCCGAGTTCGCGGAACAGGTCTAATGCCTGCTTGAGATGCTCGGCGGCCGGTCCATAGCGACCCTGATGCCAGTAGGCGACGCCGATGTCGTCCAGCACGTTGGCTTCGCCGTCCTGATGACCGAGTTCGCGGAACAGGGCCAATGCCTGCTGGTGGTGCTCGGTGGCCTGCTGGTCACTGCCTTGCTGCTGGTAGACGAGGCCGAGGCGAGTCAGTGCGTCGGCCTCGCCAGCGCGGTCACCGATGTCGCGGCACAGGGCTAGGGCTTGTTGGTGGTGCTCGGCGGCCTGCTGATAGCGAGCCTGCCAAAAGTAGACGAGGCCGAGGTTGGTCAGCGCGCGGGCTTCGGCGGATGGGTCGCCGGTGTGGCGAGCGGCGTGGCAGGCATGGGTGAGGATGGTCAGGGCGTCAAGATAGTGACCACCGTTTTCCAGGTAGCAGTACAGGGTGGTGGCGAGATCGGTGGTGTGGCCGGGCCAGCCGTGTGCAGCGGTATAGGCGGTGACGGTGACGAGGGTGGCCCGTTCGGCATCTAACCAAGCCCGTGCCGTGGTCGGATCGGCCACCGGGGGGGTGGGCGTAGTCGGGGGCTGGATGCGAGGTGGCGGGCGATCCGGTGAGCCGGGAACGAGGGTATCCACCGCGGCTGCCGTGGTGGTCAGGTAGTGGTCGAAGAGTCGGGTCAACGCCGCCTGCCGTTTCTGTTCGGGGTCCTCCTCGGCTGCGAGGTAGGTGGCATAGGCGCGCAGCAGGTCGTGCATGCCATGGCGGCTGGGGTAGGTGAGCTGGATGAGGTGCGCGCGGGCAAGCAGGTCGAGCAGATGTTGTGCCCGCGTGAGGCTGACGTCGGCGAGGATGGCGGCAGCATAGGGGTCGAGGTCGGGGCCCGGGTGCAAGCCGATCAGCC
>JBOHFU010000605.1:0-2800 GCA_050699675.1 Pseudonocardiaceae bacterium | reverse complement strand
ACTCGGCGACCGTCGCGGTGGTCGGCGAGGTGCCGCTGGACCGGCTCTGGCACGCAGTCGCGTCCTATCCCACCGTCAGCGAGGTCTGGCTGCGACTGCTGGAGGAGTACGGCCTCTAGGACCTCAGCCGGCGGGATTGTCTTCGGGCTATGGACAGCGCTAGGTGGTCACGGCGCGCCGGGCGTCGAGCTTGCCCATAACGTGCGGACCCCCGAGGAAGTTGAGGCCGTGCTCATCGAAGCCGAGCGCGCCGGTGGGAGCATCGTGCGGCCGGCGGCTCGCGCGGATGGGGCGGGACCTCCGGTGCTTTCTCCGATCCCGACGGGTACGTGTGGGAGGTTACCCACAACCCCGGCTGGACGATCGCCGAGGACGGATCCATCCGTATCTGACGTACGCGGCGGCTGTCGAGTGGTGCGTCTTTTCAGCTGAGGTCTCGCCGATCTGACTTCTCACCCTTGGGGAACCGAGACCCGTAAGCCAAAGCGCAAGCGGTGCACCGGCGCAGCTGGACAAGTGCACCGACCGGCGAGGGCATGAAGGTCGCAAGCCACCACCTGGACGTGGTGTCAGCAGGGCCCAGTCACCGAAGTCGCGAGCACACGCTCATCGGCAGATGAGTACATTGCGGTGATCACGTGCGCCCGGAACCGACCCGAGACACGGTCCGGCCGAGGGGCCGGGGCGGTCCACGAAGGCGTGCCTTGCTCGCCACCCTCGCATCGAGCCGGCCAACGACCTCGCCGCAGGCTCAGCAACGCGTCGATGTTCGCGGCGGCCCCGCCGAACCGGGAACCGGTGCCCGAGGCCAGCACCCCGCCGAAGGGTACGTGTGCCCCGTCGTTGAGCGTCTGGTCGTTGATGTGCGCGATCCCGGTCGGGATCCGCTCGGCCAGCGCCAAGCCCCGAGCCACGTCCGAGGTGAGGATGCCCAGTGACATGCGGTATTCGCTGCGGGCGGAGATGTCTGTCTAGCGGACCTGCGCGGGAGGGGTGCGACGGCGCCTCCATGCTGGCGACCAGGCGTTGCTCGCGAGAGCGGTAGGTTGGTGCCGTGATCGCGGCGCGCGCTGACGTCGTCGGCAGCCTGCTGCGGCCGCGCGAGCTGCTCGAGGCGCGACAGCGCCTGGAGCGCGGTGAGATCGGTCCGCCCGAGTTCAAGCGGATCGAGGACGCGGCGGTCGCCGCCGCGATCCGCCTGCAGGAGGGCGCCGGCCTGGCTGTGGTCACCGACGGCGAGATGCGCCGCCTGTCGTTTCAAAGCCAGCTCACCGAAGCGGTCGAGGGCTTCAGCGACTGGGACCTCGACGCGTTTTTGTGGGGCGACTGGCACGGCGACGAGGTCGGAAACAAACGCATCGAGCGCCCGCCGATCGCCGTGCTGGGCCGGCTGCGGCGCCGCCGCTTCCTGTCTGCCGAGGAATTCACCTCCGCGCGCGGACAGACGCAGCGGATCGTCAAGGTCACGCTGCCCAGCCCGAGCCTGTTCGCCAACTTCTATGACCCGCAGCGCTCCCGCGGCGCCTACCCGACCCTGGAGAGCTTCTTGGCCGACGTCGCCGAGATCCTGCGCGAGGAGGTCGACGAGCTGGTGCGGCTGGGCTGCGAATACGTCCAGCTCGACGCTCCGCACTATCCGCTGCTGCTCGATTCCGCCTACCGCGACTTCTACGAAAGCCGAGGCTGGCCGGCCCAGCGCTGGCTCGACCTGGGCCTCGAACTCGACAACACCGTCATCCGACAGCGCCCCGGTGTCACGTTCGGCTTCCATCTTTGTCGCGGCAACCAGCACAGCCGCTGGCTGGTTGCGGGCGGCTACGACTGGCTCGCGCAGCGCTTGTTCCCGCGCGTGCGCGCGCAGCGGCTGCTGCTGGAATACGACGACGAGCGCTCCGGTGGATTCGAACCGCTGGCCGCAGTACCCCAGGACAAGACCGTCATCCTCGGGCTCGTGACCACGAAGACTAAACGGCTAGAGACCGTCGACGAACTCGAGACACGCATCCGCCAGGCAGCCCGCCACGTGCCGCTCGAGCGCCTCGCACTGTCTCCACAATGCGGATTCGCCACCTCCATCCTCGGCAACGCACTCACCGCCGCCGACGAGCAGGCCAAGCTCCAGACGATCGTTGCGACCGCCGAACGCGTCTGGGGATGACCGCTGTCCTCACCCGCAGCAACCCGACGCTCGGGAGCATGCTATGTCACCGTGTCCCGATGCGGGCTCGAATACGAGCGATCCAGGACGATCACCCTGCGGCATGACAGGACGTCGTATCAGGGGAATCATGACGAGGTGGAGTCCTTCGTCGATAACGATATTGACGTGTGTCTGACTTAATGACGCACCTTGGTGTTCTATTAGCCAACATCGTCGGGCTCCTGGATGGGTTGATCCTGCCGGTGCTGGCGGTGCCAGGCAAGCCGGCGTAGGCGGGAGGTTTCGAGCCCGGTTTGGCGGGCTTTGCGGATGGCTTGGCCTCGTCCTTCGTGCTCGTCGTGGGGGCAGACATACCCGATGCCCTGGTGGAGCCTGATTCCGTTGTAGTGCGTCCTGGCGATCTCCAGCTCGGCGCGCAGGGTGGACGGGTCGCGGATGGCGAGCAGGTGTGGGTACTGGGCCTTGAGGTGTCGGGTGAGGTTTTCGATCCAGGCCTGGTCGGTTGGCGTGCCCGGGTGTGGCGAAGTGCTGGGCGATCGCGCACATCGCCATGAACTCACGGGTCGGGCCGGAGGTCATCTGTGGTCGGTTGTCGGAGACGGCGAGCAGAATCGGCCGGGTCTGGTCATCGACGCCGAG
>JBOHFU010000604.1:0-2801 GCA_050699675.1 Pseudonocardiaceae bacterium | reverse complement strand
GATGTGCCAGGGCACGAGCGGTTCGTGCCGAACATGCTCGCCGGCGTCGGCCCGGTTCCCGCCGTCATGTTCGTGGTCGCAGCTGATGAGGGCTGGATGCCGCAGTCCCGGGAGCACCTGGAGGCACTGCACGCGCTGGACGTCCGGCATGGCCTGCTGGTAGTGACCCGCAGTGACCTGATGGACCCGGAGCTGGCCTGCGAGGAAGCACTGGAGCACTTGGCCTCGTCGTCGCTGGGCCGGGTTCCCGCGGTCTGCGTCTCCGGTGTCACAGGGGCCGGGTTGGACGAGCTTCGGGCCGCGCTGGGTTCGCTGGTCGCAGGGCTGCCCGCGCCGGACGTCGAGGCCGACGTGCGGCTGTGGGCGGATCGGGCGTTCACGATCCGCGGTGCAGGCACCGTGGTCACCGGCACGCTGGCCGGCGGGACGATCCACGTCGGCGACGAGCTGGTGCTGGCCCCGGGGGGACGGCGGGTGAGGGTGCGGGGGTTGCAGTCGCTGGGCGCACCCGTCGAGTCCGCGCCGGCGGTGGCCCGGGTGGCGGTCAACCTGCGCGGGCTGCCGTTGAACGCCGTGCGCCGCGGTCATGCTCTGCTCACCCCAGGGGCCTGGCTGGGCACCCGCACCGTCGACGTCCGGCTGGCTGGCGCTGCGGCCGACGAGCTGCCCCGGCAGGTGGTGCTGCACACCGGCACGGCCGCGGTGTCTGCGCGGGTCCGCCCCCTCGGTGCGGACACCGCGCGGCTGGGCCTGGTGCAACCGTTGCCGCTGCGGATCGGGGATCGCGCGCTGGTTCGCGATCCCGGCACTCGGCGTATCCCGGCCGGGATCACTGTGCTGGATGTGCGTCCCCCGCTGCTGCGTCGTCGCGGGGCGGCCACCGCGCGCGCCGCCGAGCTGACCATGATGGACGGTGTCGCGGACGGGGCCGCCGAGCTGCACCGCCGCGGGCTGGTGCGGCGCGACGACCTGATCGCGATGGGTGCGCTCCCACCGGCTGGGGCAGCGCAGGCGGGTGGCTGGCTGGTCGACCCCGCCGTGTTGGAGCAGCGGGCCGGCCAGCTCGCGGCCGCCGTGGCTGAGCACGCCGCCGCGAACCCGCTGGAGCCGGGAATGCCGCTGGAGATCGCCCGTCAGGTCACCGGAATGCCCGATGCGCGGCTGGTCGAACTGCTGCTCGGCTCGCAACTGACTCTCGCCGACGGGCGGGTGCACCTCGGAGAGCCGGCCACCGGGCTGCCTGAGACGGTCCGCAGCGCCATCGCTGAGGTCCGCGCCGAGCTCGCGCAGCGGCCCTTCGCCGCACCCGAAGTGCACCGGCTCGCCGAGCTCGGGCTGGGCGCTAAGGAACTCGCCGCCGCGGTGCGTGCCGGTGAGCTGATCAAGATCGCCGACGGGATCTACCTCGCTCCCGGCGCCGACGATGACGCCACCGAGCGGTTGCGGGCCCTGCCCAGCCCGTTCACCCTCAGCCAAGCCCGCCAGACCCTGGACACCACCCGCCGCGTCGCCGTCCCGATCATGGAGCTACTCGCCCGTCGCGGCATCACCCGCCAGCTCTCCGACGGCACCCACGAATTCCGCTCGTGAGCGCCATCAGGGCTATGACTCGCATCACCACTCACGGGTAACCACGGTTCACGCCGGAGAATCTGGCGTAGATGACGGAGTCGAGCGGTGTCGTCGGTCCTCGTGCCCCGTCGGGACCGGAATGAGAACTACGCCGACGGCGAACATAGACGATAATCGACCTGCTCGGTTCGGATAGCGGGGTTCGTGCAGGCCGATTCCCGGTACCTGTGCTCGCGAGTCACGTTTTTGTCGGTGTGGGGTTGTAGCGTGCTGTTCGTGAGCGTTCGGCAGTTGATTCCGGAGGGTCTGGCGGGTGTTGCGCCGGGTCCGGAGCTGGCGAGTGTACTGGCGGGTCTGGAGCTGTCCCGGTTGTCGGGTTTCGATTGTGTGGAGGTTCTTAAGGCTCAGTACCGGCAGGCGAATCACGAACGGGCTCGGGTGATGGCTGCGATGGCCCAGGTCGGGGTGTGCGGAGCGGTACCCGATGATGACCTGACGCGGATGGTGCTGCCGGATGAGTTCTCCGCCGATGAGGTCCGCGCCGCGCTGGTGTTGACCCGCCGCGCGGCGCACGCGCAGTTCTGGCTGGCCTATGACCTGGTGACCCGGCTGCCGCAGGTGCACGCCGCGATGGACGCCGGGGTCCTGGACGAACCGCGCGCCCGGGTGTTCTCGGAATGGACCACCGAACTGTCACCCGAGCAGGCCGGGGCGGTGTGCGCTGCGCTGCTGGCCCGGGCGCCGGGGTTGACCACCGGGCAGCTGGTCGAGCAGATCAAAAAGCTGGCCATTGCCATTGACCCGGACTGGGCGCGGCGGCGTTATGAGCAGGCGGTGGCCGACCGCAAGGTGGTCGGGTATCGCAATGCGGACGGGTCGGCGAACCTGTCCGGCTGTAACCTGCCGCTGGATCGGGTAGCTGCGGCCAGCGGGCATATCGACGCGCTGGCGAAAGCCGCTAAACGTGCCGGTGACTGTCGCCCGGTGGATCATATTCGGGCGGACTTGTTTCTCGGAATGACCGATGGCACCTACACCGGACTAAACGACGCCGAAATAATCCAGCTCCTCACCACCGCATGTGCCCCGGACACCGACCAACCCGACAGCGCCGACGACGACGAACCCGACGGCAATGGACCCGATACCGAGGGACCGGGCAGCGGCGGGCCCGACGACAGTGGACCCGACGACAGTGGACCCGACGACAGTGGACCCGACGACAGTGG
>JBOHFU010000603.1:0-2803 GCA_050699675.1 Pseudonocardiaceae bacterium | reverse complement strand
TGGCGAAGCTGATCATCAAGATTACGCACAGCAGGTAGTGTTGCCCAGCTTGGGTCGAAGTGATGGCGCACGCCGATTGCGCGCTGTAGGCCCATGGTGTAGTGATCCCGCGCTGCAAGCTGTATTGAGCGGCTGAGCACACCACAGGCACGCTCTGGTTCGTCGGTGGCGGCGCTGACTACGGCCAGATTGGCCAGGGCACACACCTGGTGTCGCAGATTCGTTGTCGTGGACAGCACTTCCGAAAACGCGTGCTCGAGGTTCAGTTGTTCACCGCTGAGTGCGAAGGTCATCATCCTGAGCCTGATCAGATGACCCTCCATGCCATAACCGTATGTCGACCTGGAGAAGAATCCCTCTAGCTGGCTGTGATCCGCAGCGCCGAGACCACGCCCGGCTGCCTCTAGGTCAGCACGTGCTGCAGCCAGGTTTCCCAGTGTGGCGTGTTGGTCGGCTCGCCAGGTGAACAGCCATCCCCGCGTGAAGGGGTCGGCCTGGCGCGCAAGGCTGAGTGCTTCGTCCAGGAGGTCCAAGCAGCGCTGAGGGTTGCCACCTCGCCCTCCCCTGGGGGCCGACGAGAACAGGTAACTCAATGCGCCGAGCGAACGGGCCTGCAAGGACGGATCACCGGTGGCAGCAGCGACCTCGCGACTGGTTGCCAGATACCGGTACGCCACCGAGGACCGGTGCATGTGACACGCCCATAGGCCGGCCTGTGCATGGACTCCAACCACTATAGTGTTCAGTGCGGCGCGGTCGCTGTCACTCATCGACGCATCGAGCAAGTCAATCAGTTCATCAGCATATGCCGTTATCATGGGCAAAACAGAACGCGGATCGGCACTGCGATACAATCCGGCCAGTACTTGGGAAATCTCTTGATGTGCACTCACGAGTTTCTTGTCGACTTGCCCTCGGCAGCTCCCAATCCCGGACCGCTCAACGGCTTCAAAAAAGACAGGCTGCAGGGCGGCTGTCAGTGCTTTACCGGTGAACGCTATAGCTTCTCTGCGCTTCGTGGCATCCTCCTGGCCCCGACCATCCTGCCTGTCCGCGATGCTCATCGTACTGGCGTCGGTTGTTGTCCGCCGCGGACCAGCAGGCATGTCAAACCACAGCAGCTCGGCCGGTATCCGCAGTACCCGCGCCCAGTACGCCAAGGTGTCCAGGTCGCGGATTGGCGGGCCGGTCTCGATCCGGCTGATCTGGGGTTGCTGCAGGCCCAGCCACTGGCCGAGCAGTGTCTGGGATATGCCGCTGGGACCGTAGGCCGTGTAGTGGTATGGGTGCAGACGGTAGGCACGCGCCACTTGGCCGATGTGCTGAGCGGCGAAGGCCTCCCGGAATTGCTCGGTCTGCCAGAACTCGGGCGGCACCTGTGGTGGGGCAATGAGCTTGTCCCGCGAGGCCCGCGCGCATTGGGCGCACTGGAGCTCTTTGTTGTCCGCAGCCAGGTGCGTGCCGCAGCGGCAATAGCGGTGTCGTGCTGGCCGCGATCCCATGACTTCCCTCCGGCGATGACCGATTCCAGGCGAGTCTAACGGGCGTCGAGAGCCCGTGATTTCGGCCTCTGGCGAGCCGGGATTATCTGGCCCGGCGTTGGTGATACGGCTATCTGCCATTGGGCATATACCAGCGCTTGGCGACCCGCTTCGGTGATCTCCATGGCCCCGGGGCCGGGTTGTCCGACCCGCCGGAGGGGGTGGTGCTGCCCGGTCCGCCCCGACGACGCCAGCCGTTATGGGTGGCGAACCCGGCCGGCAGTGCTGCGCACCCCGCACCGCCGCTGGCGGTTCGCCCGGCCCTGGGTGCCTCCTGACCCAGATGTTGCGACGAGCGGGGTTCAACACGTGAACAACGAGGGCGGACCGGCAGGCCGGGACCCGGACGCGATGCGTCACGGTGACGACAGGGACCGGCCACTGCAGGTGCCTGGTGTGCAGGGCGGGCTGCGGTGATCCGGGAAGACCGCGAGTTGCTGGCTGAGCTGGCGCGGCTGAACAGTGATATGGCGGCGCTGGCGTTGCGGGTCATGGAGGGCAGTGCCAGCGCTGCCGAGCAGCGGCACTATGCCAGGCGGCTCATTGCGGCAGGTGAACGGTTGCAGCGCCGGGCGGACGGGATGGGCGGCGCGGTCATTGAGGGCGAGGTTGTGGCCGGCGCGTCGATTGTGCTTCCGGCGCATGCGGTGGCCCCTGAGTGGGAGCCGTGAGCAGTTTATGGGAAACGCGGTACCGGCTGGTTTTGCAACAGCTTGAGGAACTCGCAGAACGGCTCAGCGGTGCGAAGCCCATGGCGCCAGCAGTGCTTGAAGAGCGAACTGTGCAGCTGCTGGCTACCGTGCTGATGTTGCTGCGGCAGCACCACATCAACAAACGCGGGCAATGCCGGTTCTGTGGCTGGACGAGGTGGACGTGGCGGTTCTGGCGTCGGCGTCGGCGGTGCACGGTGTATGCGGCGCTGGATCACGTGATGGGGCAGAACCTTGATGTGGTGTGGTGGAAAACCTTTGTGGAATTGGGGCGGGAGGTGAGTCTGGAGGACGTGCGGCGGTGGAATGGGAAACAGGGAGAGGGATGCGGCTGGTCGGAGCATTCCAGGCGTCATGTGCTCTTGCAGGGGATTCAGCGGCATGAGATAGGCGGCGGTTCGTGCTGAGTCGATCAGTGAGCGCCAGGCTGAGCGTACCCAGGGCGTCGCCGTTCGGCGGGTGACCCAGCTGGTCGACGCGGCCCTCTGGCGGCCCTGGCTGACCGTCGAGACCCGGTGTGACCTGAACCCATCTGCCAGACTCGCAGGACCG
>JBOHFU010000602.1:0-2808 GCA_050699675.1 Pseudonocardiaceae bacterium | reverse complement strand
CTAGCGGCGCGGTCCCTGGGCGGGCTCAGCTCGCACCTCGTGCCTCATAAAGGTGTTGCGCTACCAGCGTGCCGGGTCGCGGGTGGTTCCAGCAGCAGCTTCACCGCGAGCGTGGCTTTGCTGAGCCCCCGGACCCCGCGACCACCGGGCGCTGGCGTCCTGTTCTGGGGTCGTGACGACGCGGCGGATCTTCGTCGCACGCGTGCTCATCGAGCGCCCAGTCCCGAGGTGGAGCGACTTTGTTACTTTCCTGGCTCCGCCTCCTCGGCCCGCCGGCCCGGCAGGTCCCGCAGCTGTGGTCGACACAGGAGGCCGTGGCGCGTGCCGATGACCCTTACCCACGGAGGCTGGTCTTAACCCTGCACCGGCGCTTGTCGGGCACGACCTCTCGCATGCAGCGACCCAGACATCATGATCACTGTGTGTCTGCGAAAGCTGAGGGCTCACACGGGCCAGCGTCGTACGCCGTGGTCGCGCCTGACCGCGCCCGGCACCGCAGCCACCGCCCAGACCACGTCGGTGTGGTCGAATATCCGGCATGATCAAGCCGACACGCCCGAGGTGAGGACGAAGGGAGAACCCAGCATAATGAAGGAGGGGCGGGACGGTTGGTGGCTCGTCATCACCATGCTGCTGGCGGTGGCGCTCTTTGGCACGGTCATCGCCCTGTTGCTCTCGCTTGACCGGACAACCTCAGTGTCTGAGTCCATTCGGACGGGTGGACTGGTGTCGGCGGCGGTCGTTGCCCTGTACGCCCTGTGGCTCAACGACCGCCGGCGCAGGGTGGAGGAGTCTCGCCACGACCTGGAGCGGCGTAGCAACGAGCAGGCTTGGGAGCGGGCGGCCGACGAGCGGTTCGCCCGTGCGGTCGAGCTTCTCGGGCACGAAGCCGACCAGGTCCGGGTCGGTGCCGTGCACGCGTTGGCGGGACTGGCGCGGAGCCGGTCGTCTTATGTCCAGACGGTGCTCGACGTGATCTGCTCATATCTGCGCCGCCCTTTCGACCACCCCGACTACGTGCAGAACCGGACCGGTGAACGTCCCCCATGGGAAACGGCAGACGAGCGGGACGCCGACCGGGAGAGGCAGGTCCGGTTGGCGGCGCAGCGTGTGATCAGTGAGCTGCTGCTCGACCGCCCCCGGGAGGGTGGCCAGCTGCCGGATCTGGATTTGACCGGTGCGCTGCTGGACTACATTGACCTGTCCGGCAAGGCCATCGGCCAGCTCGTGCTGCGGGACGTTCAGCTGCACGGCACCACCCGGTTGAATGCGACTGAGATCGACGGCGAGGCGTGGTTCACTCGTGCCGTGTCGTACGGCCGGCTGGAGTGTGACAACGTGGTGTTTCGCGGTCGGAGCAACTTCCCTCACCTGATTGCGCACGACCGGGTCTCGTTTGAGGGAGCCCATTTCCAGCAGGGTGCCGTCTTCTTGTCCTCGGAGTTCTACGGGCCGGTGACCCTGGCGGGTAGTGCGTTCGACAAGTCCGTGGACCTACGGCGCACCGTGTTCCGCAGTGACCTCGACCTTCGATGCCAGCTGCCCAATCCTGTTCGTCCTGGTACCGGCGGGATGACGGTGTGTCTCGGCCGCGACGTTCGCCTGCCCGACGGCTGGGTGATGCACAACGACGGGCGGATCGGTCGAAACGGCGCCCCTGAAATCCAGCTCTGACGGGTCTGGTCGACCACAGTCATCCCACGGATGTAGAGGTCTTCCAGGCTACATCATCTGGAGTATGTGGAAGATGATCTGTGGAGACGATGACCGACTCCACGTGCATCCGGAATCCTTTCCCTCGGGTAAGGCGTAGGCAGAATGCTACCATTCCGAGAGGAGGATGCGGACGATGTGGAATACGGACGATTGCTGTGCACCGCTCGACGGCACGACTCCAAGCCCAGGCTCGCGCTGGTCGGCTGGCACGACGCCGGCCGTGGCGCCGAGATGTACCCGGTCATCGCATCCTCCCAACTTGCCCTGAAGGACAAGTAGCTTATTACGCCTTTCCGGCGGGGCCTGGGATCCGATGTATGCCGGGTCCTCGTCGCCACGTCTCACTCGCTCGCCGGTCGACCAACGCGGCTTAAAGGCATGCACACCTCGGCGACGTCGCCGGACGTTGGACTGTGATGCGTGGCACATCGGATACCTGCGCGAGTGACTAGGGCAAATCATCATCGCACACGCTGGCCGCTGACGCGGGTACCGGCTGCTGACGGTATTCCGGGACTGGCGGAGGCCGTAACGTCGGCGCCGTAGGTGTCCGGCCTACGGATGCGATCCGCGAAGCGACTGGACAGGACTGGCGCGGAGAGGAGTTCAGATGAAGGACCAATCGGGCCCCATCGCTCGCGAGCTGGTCGCGCAGACCCAGCGCGAGTTGGTGGAGACTGCGGATGCGGTCCGCTCTCATCGTTTCCTCCAGCACCTGCGGGCGCGGGATGTTCCCCTGGAGCGGCTCCGTGCCCTGGCCGCCGAACAGCACGCGATCGTGTCCAGCGACCGGCGGAGCTTCGCGCAGCTGGCGGCCCGCTTCCCGGCAGGGCACGCGGGCGAGTTCTTCCTCGGCATGGCCGAGAGCGAGGGCCTGGCGCTGGACAAGCTCCGCGGTCTGGCCGACTGGCTGAGCCTGACCGACGACGATCTGCGAGCACATGAGCCGCATCCCGGCGCCCAGGCGTACCCGGCGTTCGTCGCCTGGCTCGCGCTCAACGGATCGCGGGCGGAGGTCGTATTGGCCTTTCTCGCTAACTTGGCCGCCTGGGGTGAGAACTGCGGGCAGGTCGCGGCCGCGCTGCGCGAGGC
>JBOHFU010000601.1:0-2809 GCA_050699675.1 Pseudonocardiaceae bacterium | reverse complement strand
ACCTGGGACCGCAGTTGGTGCAGTTGATGAACGGGTAGTCGAAGCGGCGGTCGGTGGGATCGGCCAGCTCGCGCAGGCAGTCCGCGCAGGTCGCGCTGTCCGCCGAGACCAGGGTGTCCCGCCGGCCAGCGGCGTTGCTGGACACGATGTGGAAACCCTGCTCCCCCGTCGGAGCCATCGGGCTGGTCCGCACCTGCTCAATGACGGCCAGCGGCGGCGCCTGCGCCGGCAGCACCGCGAGGAACTCGGTGACCGCCTGTTGGGCCCCCTCCACCTCCACGAAGACCCCCGCGGTGTCGTTGCCGACTCGGCCTGACAGACCCAGACGGCCCGCCAGGCCGTGCACGTAGGGCCGGAACCCCACGCCCTGCACGACACCCTCGACCCGCACCTCGACTCGGACATAGTGCTGCACGCCGACGATTCTCCCGCCCTTGACAAGATCCCAGCATGGCACTGCACTGGTATCGAGCCGAGGAGGGGCCCGTGCACGAAATGGCGATCACCCAGAGCGTGGTCCACGCGGTATGCGAACGGATGGGTGACGCACCGGTGCGCCGGGTCTGCCTGGAGATCGGCACGCTCTCTGGTGTGGTGGCCGATTCGGTCCGGTTCTGCTTCGACCTCATCACCGCGGGCACCACGCTGGAGGGCGCGTCGCTAGAGATTGTCCAACCGTCCGGGAAGGCCCGCTGCCGGGACTGCGGCGTAGAGTTCGCCCTGGATGACCTGCTCATGCTGTGTATGTGCGGCAGCGCGAATCGGGAACTCCTCGCCGGGGAAGAACTACGAATTCGGGAAGTTGAGGTGCTGGCCTGATGTGCGCGACCTGTGGCTGCTCTGGGGACACCGTTCTCGTGCATGAGCACGATCACGGACACGAACATGAGCACGATCACGGACATGGGCATGGGCACGAGGAGCCGCAAACCCGCACCGTCACTCTCGAACAGGCCGTACTGGCCCGCAATGACGCCCTTGCCGAACTCAACCGCGAGTGGTTCGCCCAGCACGGCATCCTGGCGGTGAACCTGATGAGCTCACCCGGGGCGGGTAAGACCACGCTGCTTGAGCGCACCATCCGGGAACTGGGTGCCGAACTGCAGGTGTCGGTTGTCGAGGGTGATCAGGAGACGGTGCTTGACGCCGACCGGATCCGGGCCACCGGCGCTCCGGCGGTGCAGATCAACACCGGGTCGGGCTGCCACCTCGACGCCCAGATGCTGGCCGGTGGCCTGCGGACGTTGGACCCGCCGGACAGCTCGGTGGTGCTGATCGAGAACGTCGGCAACCTGGTGTGCCCGGCCTTGTTCGATCTCGGGGAGCAGGCGCGGGTCGTCATCACCTCGGTGACCGAGGGTGCGGAGAAACCGCGGAAGTATCCACAGATGTTCCGCGCTGCAGATCTGGTGTTGCTCAACAAGATCGATCTACTGCCGTACGTCGATTTCGACGTCGCCGTCTTCCTGGAGGGAGCGCGCCGGGCGAACCCGGGCGTGGAGGTGCTGCAGCTGTCGGCAACCACCGGGGACGGTATCGGCGACTGGTACGGCTGGCTGCGTGCTCGCCTTCCGTAGATCGCACCATTCGACCTGAGCTCAGTACGGCCGCTTGGGCATGATCACCCAGAGCACCAGGTAGATCACGAACTGCGGACCGGGCAGCAGGCAGGACAGCACGAACAGCAGCCGCACCATGTTGGCGTTCCAGCCGAACCGCTCGGCAAGGCCAGCACACACCCCTGCGATAACCTTGCCTTCACGGGGCCGGGTTAGTGACGTGCTCATCGAATCCTCCTCTTGCCTGCCCTTTCCACTCTGCCCTGCGGACGCCGCCACTGCATCCGGGTGTCCCCCGGATCGAGCTCCGGAGCCACCCGGACAACGGTCTCGGGGTGAACACGTCGCGCGGATCAATCCATGGTGGCGGCGCGGCCGGCTACCGCCGAGCCGAGCACGCCGAGTCCGGCCAGCACCGCAAGCAGCACTGGCAGCGCGACCGCCGACGAGCCCAGCAGCGCCAGCAGGGCCCCGCCGGCGCCGATCAGGGTCGCGGTGGTGAGCTGGTCGGACATCTGCGCCGCCGACGAATGGAACCCCACCTCGCTGGCGCCGGACTGCTGCAGCAGCAGGAACGACACCGAGGAGAAGCTCAGGCCCATCCCGATCCCGGCGACGCCCCACAGCGGAAGGGCCAACCATGGCGTACCCCACCACGGTGCGACCAACAGCAACCCACCCACGCCTGCCGCTAGCAGGCTGAACCCGATCCGCAGCAGCCGGGGGCGGGACAGGTCCGGGTGGCGGCCCTGCCATCCGGACGCCGCCGACCAGCCCAGCGAGCCGATCATCAGCGGGATCCCAGCGGCGGCCAGCGACCAGCGATGGGTGCTGGTCAAGATCAGCGGCAAGTAGGCGTTGGTGGTGAAGAACACCCCGGCGAGCAGTCCCCGGGAAGCCACCAAAGTCGGCATCCCACGGCGGGCCCGGAACACCCCGGCCGGCAGCAACCGGCGCATCGACGGCACCAGCAGCACCAGCGCCCCGCCGGCCACCGCCGCGGCGGTGCCGCTCGGACGCTGGGAGGCCCAACTCAGTGCGGAGACGCCGACCGCGGCGCCGAGCGCGGCAAGCACCAGACCGCGCCGGCGGTGGGTGGTGCTTCGGCCGGGGTCCGGCTGGCCCGAGCCGGCGCACCGAGGGCACCACCAGCCCGACCGCGAGCACCACCACCGGCACCAGGCCGAGGAACACCCAGTGCCAGGACAGCCGTTCGGTCACCACCCCGGCGACCGGCGGTCCGATCAGCG
>JBOHFU010000600.1:0-2814 GCA_050699675.1 Pseudonocardiaceae bacterium | reverse complement strand
GGGCGGGGTGCCCGCGGTGAGCGCGCCCGCGCCGGCGCGGGCCAGCGAGAAGTCGAACAGAACAAGGTGCTTGGCGCGGTCCTTGCGGGCCTCGGCAACGCCCAGGTTGGCCGGTTTGATGTCGCGATGCGTCACCCCGACCCGGTCGAGCTCGACAAGTGCCTCCAGCAGATCGGTACCCCAGCGCTCCAGCAGGTCGATCGACTGACGGGCCCGGTCGGCCAGCACGTCGCCGAGCGTGGTGTCCCCGGCATGTTCGAGCACCAGCACCGTCCGGCTACCGATCCGCACCGGACCGTCGATCAGCCGGACCAGCCGGGGGTGATCGAGCAGTCGTAGCACCTCGGCCTCATCCGCGAGCCGAGCGGCGGCCGCGTCGTCGAGCGCGACCTTCAACACCCGTGGCACCCCATCGGCGAGCTCGGTGGCCTGCAGGCCGACCGCAGTAGAGCCGGTACCGAGCCGGCGTTCCACCCGGTACCGGCCCTCGACAACGGTGCCCGGCCTGGCTTCGAGAATGTCCTCCGGGGCCAGCTCGTCCGGGCCGACCAACGCGCGTTCAGCGTCATCGAGGCATTTAAGGAAGGCTGTGACGTCGGCCAGCCGATCGCGCACCGCGGGTCGGGTCGCCTCCAGTACCAGATCGCGCACTTCGGAGGGCACCTGCGGTAGGTCTGCGGCGAGATCCAGGCCGTCGTCGCGGCGCAGCCGCTCCCGCAGCTCGGACCGGTCCGCTGCGGGCGGGCGTCCGGCGAGCAGGTAGTAGGCCAGCGCACCCAGTGCGTAGACGTCGAGCCGTACCCGATCGGCGTCGCGCTGCCACACCCCTTCCGGCGCCTGGAAGGCAACCGCGAGCTGGCGATCGGCATCCGGGTGACGACCTGCCATGATCGACGCGAGCCGTTCGGCGGCGTCCGTTGAGGACTCTGCACCCAGGAGCGTGACCACGGAAGGCGGTGCACTGCTGTCCGGCCCGTTGGGCAACGAGCCTGCGGTCTGCCAGTCACCGACGAGCACCCGCACCCGCCCATCGGCAGTGCTCCGCACCGAGACGGCCTGCGGAGTCAGACCCCGGTGCACGACGCGATGGCGGTGCGCGTACCCGACCGCCTCCGCGACCTGCCGCAGCACGGCCAGCTGCGTCGCGACCGGCACGCCGCCACGATGGTCGGCCAGCCACAGGTCGAGGCGACGGTAGCGCTGGTCGTACGGGTATACGAGCCCGATGCCCAGCTCGGCGTCCACGACGTCGCGCGGGCTCGCCACCCCGTCGTGGGCGAGGCGCGACATCACCTGGAACTCGTGCTCGGCGAGCCGGCGGGTCCGGGTGCGCTGCTCAGCGGCCGCCCCGGGGGCTGGCACGAAGAAGCGGATCCGGACCCGGTCGGTGGTCGCGACCCGGTGGAACGCCGGCCAGTCCTGCCAGCCCGCACCCTCGGCCAACGGCTGCTCGTCGATGATCCATGACCCGGCCTCGCGCTGGCGGCGCGCGACGATGCCGATGCGCGCCATCAGCATCGCGATGGTCTCGTCCCGCCGCGCGGGGACGGCTTCGCGGTCGGTCGGCGCCTCCAGCAGCCGCTGGGACACGCCGGGCAGGCATATGTCCCGCTCGTGGCCGACCAGGCCGAACAGGTCTGTTCGGCACGCGGCGGGCAACGCGCAGCGCAGGCCGGGGTGGTGCAGAAAGACGGCTTCCTGGACGAAGGGCACGACGCCGCGGGCGTCCGGGATTTTGAGTCCCGGCTTCTCCCGCGCCAAGTCCCGCCACGAGTCCTGCAGCTTGCTCGCGAGCCGCTGCGCCTTGCGGCGGGCCAGTTTGAGCGGGGAGTCCTCGGTGGCGCGCTGGTCACGTCGCCAGCGGTGGTCGTCGCCGGTCAGTGTTCCGGCGTAGTACTTGAGCTCGACGAGGTGCATCCGGCGCCGGCCGAGGACCAGCAAATCCACCTCGTGCCACTTGCCGTGGGCGTCGCGGAACTCGAAGTTCGACCAGGCCCGGTACGGCCCGATACTCGGGAGCAACTCGCGGATCAGGCGCAGGCCCTCGGCCTCGTGCGTGAACTGCGACGGGGTGATCTCGGCCCAGCGGGGATCATCCGGGTCCAAGCCGTCTCACCCTTCCCGCTCCGCCGCTATCGACCAGGCCAGTGGCGGCCCCAGGGCGAGGAGACCAACCTCACCGGGTATCGCCCGAGAAACGAGACGTTAGCGCGGGTGGCGGTGGCGAGCGGGGCCGAGGGTGCTGAGAGGACCCAAACGCGCTTACGGATGCGGGTGGCGGGGGCGGGGCTGGCAGTGCGGGCAGGTGTAGGAGGAGCGGTTCATGAAGGACTCCCGCCGGATCGGGGTGCCGCAGCGTGGGCAAGGCCGGCCCTCCTGCCCGTAGGCGGCCAGCGAGCGGTCGAAGTAGCCGGAGGCACCGTTGATGTTGACATACAGCGCGTCGAAGGAGGTGCCACCGGCGGCGAGTGCCTCGGTCATCACCTCGGTGGCGGCGGTCAGCGCGGCCCGAGCCTGCGCGCGGGTCAGCGTCGCCGTGGGCCGCGCCCAGTGCAGCCGAGCGCGCCACAGCGCCTCGTCGGCATAGATATTGCCGATTCCGGACACCAGGGTCTGGTCCAGCAGTGCGCGTTTGAGACCGGTGCACCGCCGCCGGATCCCGGCAACCACCGCATCAAGATCGAAAAACGGGTCCATCGGGTCTCGGGCGATATGCGTCACCGGGGTAGGCACGTCGTCGACCAGATCCTCTACCGAGAGGCCCCCGAAGGTGCGCTGGTCGATGAAGCGCAGCTCGGGGCCACCGTCGGTAAA
>JBOHFU010000599.1:0-2815 GCA_050699675.1 Pseudonocardiaceae bacterium | reverse complement strand
ATCTCCGCCAAGCCCCCGGGGTGCGGCCGACGATCACCAGCGTGTCCCGTGCCGGTACCGGCCGTCGACGTCGGACCGTCAGCCCCCGAATCGCGACGTGACGGTGACCCGGAACACGTATAGTGCAAGGCATGGTGCGCGCGCTACCCCCCGGGCCGCCACTGCCGGCACTGCTGCAAGCCGGATTGATCTGGCTGGACCCCATTCGCTTCGTGCACATCTGCCACCGACGTTACGGTGATCTGTTCACTATCCGGATTCCCGGCATAGGCACGCTCATTTTCCTGACCGACCCGGATGACATCCGATCAGTGGCACGCGGCGACCCGGCGATCTTCCATGCGGGGGAGGCGGCCGCTCCGCTCGGCGAGGTCCTCGGGACGCAATCACTGGTCATGCTCGATGACGACAAGCACCGGCGCAGCCGCGGGATGATGCTGCCAGCATTTCATGGCGACTCGGTACGCAGGCAGGTCGCCGAGATGGTCGCCATCACCGCCGACGACGTCGCAGGCTGGCCGGTGGGCGAACAGTACCCCTTGTATCCCCGGATGCAGGGGATCACCCTTGAGGTCATCCTGCGCACCGTCATCGGGGTGCACGACGAGGCCAGGCTGGCCGCGCTGCGGGCGGCGTTGCCGCCGATGCTGGAGATCGGCTCACCACTGGAGCTGATCCCGCCGCCACAGGTGCTGCGCCGGTTCGGCATGTGGCGGCGCCGCGCGCAGCGTAACGCCGCCGCCCAGGCACTGCTCGCCGACGAGATCACCCGCTGCCGCGCCGACCCGCAGCTGGCGCACCGGACCGACGCGCTGGCGATGCTGGTGTGCAGCCTCGACAGCGCAGGCCAGCCGATGGCCGACGACGAGCTCGTCGACCAGCTGGTCACGCTACTTCTCGCCGGGCACGACACGACGGCCACCGCGCTGTCCTGGGCCTTCGAGCGGTTGACCCGCCATCCCGCGCTGCTCGACCGCACCGCGCAGGCCGCTTGCGACGGAGACGACGCGTGGCTGGACGCGGTCTGCAAGGAGACCCTGCGAGTGCGACCGGTGGTCTTCGAGTTCGCCCGCAAATTGACCGCACCGGTCCAGCTGGGGGGCTATCGCATCCCGGCCGGCACCATCCTGGCTCCCAGCATCAACCTGGTGCAGCACAGCAGCCGACACTACCCCGACCCGGAGGTCTTCCGGCCGCAGCGATTCATCGATCAGCGTGCCGACCCGGCCGTCTGGTTGCCTTTCGGCGGCGGGGTGCGACGCTGCCTCGGCGCCACCTTCGCCCAGGTCGAGATGCGCACCGTGCTGCGGGAGGTCCTCCGCAGGGTCGAGCTGTCCCCGACCACTGCACCGGACGAACCGGTCAAGCCACACCACGTGACCATGGTGCCGCGCCAGGGGGCGAGGGTGACCGTGCTCCGCCACCTCCCCGCCGCCGACCGCGTCGCATGACGTTGCGGTTGGGATCGAATGAGTTCGATGACGATGAACTCATCGTGATGGCGGTAGTGAATCGAACGCCCGACTCCTTCTACGACAAAGGCTCCGCCTATCAGCTGCACGATGCAATCGCCCAGGTGGATAATGCAGTCGCCAGTGGGGCACAGATTATCGATATTGGCGGAGTGAAGGCCGCCCCGGGACCGAATATATCTCCGGCCGAGGAGATCCGGCGAGTGAACAGCGTGGTTCCGGTCGTTCGCGAACGTCACCCGACAGTGGTCATCAGCGTGGACACGTGGCGGGCCGAGGTCGCCGAAGCAGCGATTGTCGCCGGCGCGGACATGATTAACGACGCGTGGGGAGGATACGACTCCGACGTTGCCTGCGTGGCTGCCGGGTACGACTCCGGACTGGTGTGCACCCACGCAGGTGGGCTTACGCCGAGGACCGTGTTTCGTGACACTGATTATCCCGACGTGATGGCAGATGTTCGCGCGACCCTCACTGCTTTGGCGGAAAAGGCGGTTTCGGTAGGAGTTTCGCGTGACTCCATCCTCATCGACCCGGGACACGACTTCAGGAAGACCACGGCGCACTCGTTGGAGGTGACCCGCCGGCTGGGAGAGCTCACCTCAGGGCCCTGGCCGGTACTGGTAGCAGTCTCCAACAAGGACTTCATCGGCGAGACCCTCGACCTGCCCGTGACGCAACGCGAAGAGGGGACGCTGGCAACGTTGACCGTCTGCGCGCAGCTCGGAGCAAGAGTGTTTCGGGTACATAATGTTGCGCAGGCGCGCCGCGCTCTCGACGTTGTGTCCGCAATGAGGGGGGAAAGATGGTCCGGACAGCGAGTCCCACGGCATTCCTGGTAGCTGTGCTGGCCGTGGCCGGTGTGCTCGGTGGCTGCGGGCAGGGGCCGGGGTCCGCCCCGGCGCCCGACTCCAACCTGGCAAGAAAAGCTCCGGCCGGGTCGTCGGCAGGGCCGGCACCGGCACCGATCGGACCGACCATCCGCACGATCAGCGTCACGGTGCGCGGCGCGCAGGTCACCGGGGAGACCGGCACGGTGACCGTGGCGCTGGGTACCCCGATCACCGTGTCCGTGACCAGCGACGTGGCTGACCAGATCCACGTGCACGGCTACGACCGGAAGGCCGAGATTCTGGCCGGCAGCACCGGCTCGGTCAGTTTCACCGCGAACGCACCCGGAGTCTTCGAGGTGGAACTGGAGGGATCCAAGCTCCAGCTGGTTCAGCTGCAAGTGAGCTGATCATCTACGCGCACGGCGTGCCTGGGGTGTCTGCGACCAGACCTCTATGATCCCGGGCGTGGACAGTGTTGCTGTGCCCGGCACGCCGGGCGTGCCCCGACGA
>JBOHFU010000598.1:0-2823 GCA_050699675.1 Pseudonocardiaceae bacterium | reverse complement strand
GCCGCGAATCCGATCGGCCACCAGCGCCGACTGGGTGGCCGAACCACCCGGCGAGTTGATCGACAGTGCTACCGCCCGCAACCGGTCGTAACCGAAGGCGCGGGTCAGCACCGTGTCCAGCGCGGCCAGGTTGATCACCCCACGGCTCAGCGGCGCCGGCGCCGGGGTGATCACGCCGTGCAGTTTCACCGCGGCCACCACCGGGCCGCGCTCCCGCTGGTTGCCGGGCAACGGCAGCCGCGAGGTCAGATCCTTGACGTCCATTCGGCCAGCGTACGTATGACGGCGCGGCCCCGGAGTTTGCCATGCCGAGTAGGTTGCTAGGCGCTCACCGGCGGTTGCGCACGCGACGGGCTTGGCGTCGGTGGAGCGGCGGCCCGCACCCCGCGGCTGAACTTGGGCACTCGCATGCTGACCTTGGTGCCCACTCCCGGCCCGGTCTCCACGACCAACCCACATTCGTCGCCGAAGGCCGCGCGCAGCCGGTCGTGCACATTGCCCAGCCCGACATGCGCGCCGGAGATATGGGAGTCGGTCATCTCGTCGCGGAGCCGGGCCGGATCCATCCCGACGCCGTCGTCCTCCACGCTGATGACGCATTCCGCTCCGGCGTCCTCGGCGACGACGGACACGGTGCCACCGCCGGGCTTGTTCGCCAGGCCGTGCCGTACGGCGTTCTCCACCAGCGGCTGCAACGCCAGGAACGGCAGCACCACCGGCAGCACTTCGGGTGCGATCTGCAGTTTGACCTGCAACCGCTCCTCGTACCGGGCCTTTTCCAGGATCAGGTAGCGGTCGATGTTGTTGAGCTCCTCGGCCAGCGTGGTGAACTCCCCGGCGGCCCGGAACGAGTACCGAGTGAACTCGGCGAACTCCTGGAGCAGCTCGCGGGCTTCCTCCGGGTCGGTGCGGATGCACGAGGAGATCGTGGTGAGCGCGTTGTAGATGAAGTGCGGGGAGATCTGCGCGCGCAGCGCCCGCACCTCGGCATGGGCCAGCCGGGATCGGGACTCGTCGAGCTCGGCGAGCTCGAGCTGGCTGGAGACGTACCGGGCGACCTCAGCGGTGGCCCGCATCACGCCGCCGGCCTGGGCGGTGCGCTGGCTGACCACCCCGAAAGTCCCGACGACGCTGCCGTCCACTTCCAGCGGGGACACGATCACGGCACGAATCGGGCAGTCAGCGCGCCCGCAGTCCATCTCACGCTGGTTGCGGACCTGCTGGCGGCCGGTGCTCGCGACCTGGAACGCGGCCTCGGCGACCCATTCGGCGTGATGCTGCGCCTCGCCGTCCCAGGCCAGCATCACGCTCTCGTCGTTGGTCAGCGCGACGGCTGAGCAGTTCAGCAACGCTCGCAGGTGCGGCGCTGCGGAGGTTGCCGAGCTGGCTGACAGGCCGTCTCGCAGCGGCGGTGAGGCCTGCGCCATGGTGAGCAGCGCCGTGTAGGTGGCGCGGTCGGCGTCGGTACCGAACGTCCCCCGGGTGCGTACCCAGTACAGCAACCCGGCAACGAACACCGCGGAGAAGAGCACGGCGAGCGCCGCCAGGGCCACGGACCCCTCGTCGAGCACCGCCAGTAGGGTCACGGACCCATCGTCGCGGTCCCGGCACCCGCTGGCAACGTCGACGCGTCACCGCGCTAGGTGGATAACACCGCGCTAGGTGGACAGCACAGCGCCCGCGATCTCGGGCCAGGTGACACCGGCGGTGATCCAGCTAGCCGCCGTGTCGGGCGAGTATCCGGCCTGGATCCATCGGGCGGCGAGGACCATGGGATGGTCCAGACCCTCGTTGAGGGTATCGGCGAGCATCAGCGCCAGCGCGATCACCTCGGGGTCGCGGGTGACGTAGCCGATCAGCCGACGGCTGCGAGCCCGCGGCGCCAACTCGGCCGACTCGACCGGATCGTCCGGGAACAGCAGCAGGCCACGCTCGCCGAGCAGGTGGACGGTCTGGCGTTCCGGGGCCGGCAGCTGGGTCGGTACCCCGGAGCAGATCCACTCCACCACGGGACCGGTCAGCGCCGCTTCCTCCACCGGCCGCAGCTCCACCGTCCACGACATCCCGACCGAGCAGCACCACGAGGCGGCGAGCACGCAGCTACTGCCAAACCGAGCCACGGCACGAAATCGAACCCCGTCAGGCCGCAGCGCGCCACCGCCGGAAGGGGGAATCGATTCCTCTTCACCCGGTTCATCCCAGCTACAGCCCGAGCCGTCAACGTGGTAATGCTCAGCGAAGCAGCCGGGACAGCCTGCGATCGGCCAGCGGCTTGCCCCCTGTCTGGCAGGTCGGGCAGTACTGGAACGCGCGGTCGGCGAAGGACACCTCGCGGACGGTGTCGCCGCACACCGGGCAGGGCAGACCAGCGCGGGCGTGCACCGCCAGACCGGCCCGCTTCTCTCCCTTGAGCCGGGCGGCGTCCTGGCCGACGGAGCGGGCCACCGCGTCGTGCAGCACCCGCTGCAGCGCCTCGTGTAGCCGGTCCAGTGCGTCGTCGGACAACCGACCCACAGTGGCGTAGGGCGATAGCCGCGCGGCATGCAGCACCTCGTCGGAGTAGGCGTTGCCGACCCCGGCGATCAGCGACTGGTCGGTCAGCGCCGTCTTCAGCCGCTCGGTGCGCCCGCGTAGCGCCTCGGCGAGCCCATCACGGGACAGCGCCAGGGCGTCCGGGCCGAGCCGGGCGATTCCGGGTAGTGCAGCCACGCCAGCCACCCCGTCGACCACATACACCGCCAGCCGTTTCTGGGTGCCCGCCTCCGTGAGATCGAAGCCCGAGCCCCCGCCCAGGTGCACCCGCAGCGCGATCGGCCCCTTGCC
>JBOHFU010000597.1:0-2832 GCA_050699675.1 Pseudonocardiaceae bacterium | reverse complement strand
ACCGCCGACGAGATCCTGGTCTACCAGCAGGTCGTCGGCCTGGTCGAGGACACCTCAATGCAGCAGATCGCGCTGATGAACGACGAGGCCCGCTTCGGGCAGGTCGCCGACGACCGGCTCGACGACATCGTTGCGGAGAACGCCGAGCGCAACACCGACTTCATGAAGCTGTACTTCGACAACGACGAGTTCCAGAAAGCCATCAAGGAAGCGGCGCGCAAGCGCGCGTACCGGATCATCACCGAGCCGGCCCGGGACGAGGCGCTGGCACGGCTGCGCGCGGAGATGGCGCGGGAGACCGGGGGTGTCACGCCGTGAGTGAGCCGGGTGGCGAGGTGATCGTTTACCGGAGCCCCGACGGGCAGTCGCTCGTGCAGCTACGAGCCGTCGCTGGGACGGTGTGGCTCGCGCAGGCCCAGATCGCCGCGCTGTACGACACGTCGGTGCCCAACATCGCCCAGCTCATCCGGCGGATACTGGAGGACGGCGAGGTGAGCACGGCAACTATTAATTCAGAGTTAAGGGTTCAGACCGAGGGCACCCGCCGGGTCCGTCGAGAGGTCAAGATCTACAACCTTGACATGGTGCTCGCCGTCGGCTACCGCGTGACCACCCCGCGCGCGGTCCAGTTTCGGCAGTGGGCCACGACCGTGTTGCGCGAGTACCTCGTCAAGGGCTTCGTGCTCGACGACCCCCGCCTCAAGGATCCGGCCGGTACCGACTACTTCGATGAACTGCTGCAGCGGATCCGGGACATCCGGGCATCCGAGAAGCGCTTCTACCAGAAGGTCCGGGACCTGTTCGCCGCCACCAGCGCTGACTACGACGGCACCTCCGATACTGCCAAGACCTTCTTCGCCACGATCCAGAACAAGCTCATCTTCGCCGTCACCGGTCGCACTGCGGCTGAGCTCGTCATGCGGAGATCGGACGCGCGTTCTCCGAACATGGGGCTGACCACCTGGACGGGCGACCGCATCCGCAAGAGCGACGTCGTGATCGCAAAGAACTACCTGACCGAGCCCGAGATCGGCGGGCTCAACCGACTCACCACCATGTTCCTCGACTTCGCCGAGGACCGTGCTCAGCGTCGTCAAACGACCCTGATGACGGAGTGGGTCGCCCAGACCGACCGGTTTCTTGCGTTCAACGAGAGAAGCCTGCTGGCAGACTCGGGCAGCGTCTCCGCGTCCAGAATGAAGACAGTCGTGGCCGAGCGTTACGCCGAGTTCGACGAGCGTCGTAAAGCAGTGGAGGCCGAACGCGCCGAGGCCGACGAGCTGGAGGACCTTCGGACCTTGACGGCGATCGAGAATCGACGTGCCGATCCCGAGCGGGACGAGGATGGTCACCTGCCCTGATGGGGAGGGCCTGAACGGGCTGGTCAGCAGGTCGTCGGCCTGGTCGAGGACACCTCGATGCAGCAGATCGCGCTGATGAACGACGAGGCCCGCTTCGGGCAGGTCGCCGACGACCGGCTCGACGACATCGTCGCGGAGAACGCCGAGCGCAACACCGACTTCATGAAGCTCTACTTCGACAACGACGAGTTCCAGAAGGCCATCAAGGAAGCAGCGCGCAAGCGCGCATACTGGATCATCACCGAGCCGGCCCGGGACGAGGCGCTGGCACGCCTGCGCGCGGAGATGGCGCGGGAGACCGGTGGGCATGAGATCTGATCCCCGGGGTGTAGTTGCCGTTCTCTGCGATGTGCACGATAGGCCGGACAAGGTTCATCACATCGCGGCTGGGCCGAAGCTCTCCCGATACCGCCAAGCCAACGCCAAACAAGCGGCGCTCGTGCCACCCAGCGGCTCACGGTCCAGAAATTGTCGCACGGTCGCCTCGGTAAACGGCAGCCCATGCACCGACTGGTCATCATCAAGGGAGGTGACGACCTGGCCCTCGGCATTAACGGTTGCCAGCTCGCGGAAGAGGTCGTCAAACACTTCGTCATCAATAACGACGGCAGTCATAATGGCTGGGTTCAGCCCGAGCGCATGGAGCACAACGCCCAGAACGTAGGCCCGTAGCCGCCCAGCTTCACGGGCCCGTTGCATGGCGCGGTAAAACGGCCAGCACTCGTAGTCCAGCGGTTGTCCGCTGCTGCCGTCGTGCTCAGATTCACCGAGCAGTTCCTCGCTGTACTCGCGCACAATATTGCGCCACAGATCAAGGTCATCCTGTATGCGGGCTGGAGCAATGCATGACGGCTGGAACTCACCTGCTGGAATCACACCGTACTGACCTCCACTCACTGCTACCTTGGCGGGGTCCCGGCTAAGCAAAAAGAAGGTGTGCGAGCCGTCGGTCGTGTCCCGACGTATGGTCAAGGTGGCAATTCCCGTACTGCCCATTCGCGAAGACAGATCGAATGGCTGGGCCAACCGTGCCCGGAACGGCAGCTGTCGCCACGTAGGCGGTGAATTTTCCATCATAGCTGCCGCGAACTCATGACTCAACGCTTCGGAAACATCAAGTTTGTCAAAGTAAGTAGCAATTCCGAACTGTAGTTTCCCCTGTCCGGACGGTTCCCAGGACACGTCCAACAGCCGGTAACTCGGACGGTTTTCAAAGAGGCCCGGCGGGCTGAGGTAGCGAATCGCGCTGGTGTACTGCAGGAAAGCATGCCCGGGCGCGCGAAGCGGCAACACCGGCCGCAGCTCGGCTTCACGGCCGGTAATAGCCGGACGCGGCGACGCAGACACCCACTCCAGCGTCACTGTCTCGATGGGCACAGGACGGGAGGGCAGCCAGCTCGGTGACGCCAAGGCTGGCGTACGCATGAGCCGCCACTCAGGGTCGTACAGCCTGACTACCTGCTTGGCAAGC
>JBOHFU010000596.1:0-2834 GCA_050699675.1 Pseudonocardiaceae bacterium | reverse complement strand
CGTCGAAGTCCAGCCAGCCGCCCTGGATGCGCTCGATGAGATCCTCGGAGCCCACCGCGTCAGCGCCGGCAGCCACCGCTTCGGCGGCCCGGTCGCCGCTGGCGAAGACGATGACGCGGACGATCTTGCCGGTGCCATGCGGGAGGTTCACCGTGCCGCGAACCATCTGATCGGCCTTGCGAGGGTCGACGCCCAGCCGGATGGCAACCTCGACGGTGGCGTCCATCTTGGTCGGGGACGTCTCCTTGGCCAGGGCCGCGGCTTCCAGCGGGCTGTAGAACCGGCTGCGGTCGACCTTCTCGACGGCCTGGCGATAGACCTTGCTGCGCTTCATGTCACTGCCCTTCGTAGGGATCAGTCGTGGTGCGAGCCAGCGCCTGGCTCTCCCACACGTACTCGGGTACTGCTAGTCCACCACTATTAGTCCACCACTGTGATTAGTCCACCACGGTGATGCCCATCGATCGGGCCGTGCCAGCGATAATCTTGATCGCAGCGTCGATGTCGTTGGCGTTGAGATCTTCCCGTTTGCGCTCGGCGATGGACCGGAGCTGCTCACGGTCGACCCTGGCGACCTTGATCTTGTGCGGCTCCGCCGAGCCCTTGGCCACCCCCGCTGCCTTCAGCAACAGTACAGAGGCCGGCGGGGTCTTGAGCACGAAGTCGAACGAGCGGTCCTCGTACACCGAGATCACCGCGGGGACGACCTCGCCACGGCTGTTCTGCGTCGCAGCGTTGTAGGCCTTGCAGAACTCCATGATGTTCAGACCGTGCGGCCCCAGCGCCTGCCCGACCGAGGCCGGATTCGCGGTGCCGGCCTCCAGCGCGAGCTTCACGGTGGCCGCGAGCTTTCTTCTCCTCTTGGGGGGCATGACTTCCTTCCTCGGGCTGCCCGGCGCCTCGCCGGTCAGATCTTGGCGACCTGGCTGAACGAGAGCTCGACAGGAGTCTCCCGGCCGAAGATCGACACCAGCACCTTGAGCTTCTGCGCGTCGGCGTTGACCTCGTTGATCGTGGCCGGCAACGTGGCGAACGGACCGTCCATGACGGTGACCGACTCACCCACCTCGAAATCGACCTCGATCGAGGTCCTGGTGGCACCGGAGCCCCCGGCCTGCCTGCCCGCGCCCGCTGCCACCTTCGGCTGCTCTACCCGCGGGGCGAGGAACTTCAGCACGTCGTTCAGGGTCAGCGGCGAGGGCCGCGAGGTGGCGCCGACGAATCCGGTGACCCCCGGCGTGTTGCGCACCGCGCTCCACGAGGCGTCGTTGAGGTCCATCCGGACCAGGATGTAGCCGGGCAGCACTTTGCGCTGCACCTGCTTGCGCTGACCGTTCTTGATCTCGGTGACCTCTTCGGTGGGCACCTCCACCTGGAAGATGAAGTCCTCCACGTCCAGGGTCTGCACCCGGGTCTCCAGGTTCGCCTTCACCTTGTTCTCGTAGCCGGCGTAGGAGTGCACCACGTACCACTCACCGGGAGCCGTGGCCAGTGCGGACCGGAGCTCCTCGACGGGATCGACGGGCTTATCGGGCTCGATTTCGGCCGCCGCTACCTCGGGGGCCGCCTCATCAGTCTCATCAGTCTCATCAGTGATCTCGGGTTTCTCGGCGCTCTCATTGGCGCTCTCGCTGAGCTGCACCGCCTCGGGCGGCTCAGCAGGCTGCGCGTCGAACAGCCCCGTCAGCTCCGACCCGCCTTCGGGGGAGGTCACAGTCAGCCTCGCTTCCTCTCATGCGTCATGTCACGCTGGGGCACTGTCAGCCGAACACGCTCAGCATGGCCCTGCCCAACCCCATGTCCAGCAGTGCCACGAACGCCACCATGAAGCTGACGAAGACCAGGACGACCGCGGTGTAGACCACCAGCTCCCGGCGGGTCGGCCAGATGACCTTGCGCAGCTCGGCGACGACCTCGCGGAGGAACCGGATCAGCCGGGCCAGCAGGCTTGCCTTCGTCTCGGTAGCGCCCCGAGGCCTGGTCGGGTGGTCCTTGCCGACGATCCCGGACCGCTGCGCCCCGGCGGGTCGGTTGGCGGATCGCTCCCGGCGCACGGCAGCGGCAGAGGCCGGCTGCGGAGCGTCGTGCGACTCTTTGGGACGCTCCTCCCCGTCCTCCGTGTCGTGGGCGCGATCGTCGCTCACGCTGCTGATCCTCCGCTCGGCCGGTCACGTCGCCGGTGTGGGTCGTCGCTGTTTGCCATCGACGCAGGTTCTCATTGACGCAGGGGCGACAGGACTTGAACCTGCAACCTGCGGTTTTGGAGACCGCTGCTCTGCCAGTTGAGCTACACCCCTTTACAGACGTCCCGGGGACGCCACCACGGATACCAGCCGATCGCCCAGGCCACGGCCATCACCGGGCAGGAAGGATCCGCAGGTAACCCAGGACCCAGAGTGTAGGCCACCGGAGCCACTGGGCTCCAACTGCCCAGGCGCCAGGCGGGGCCGGCAGCTGTGAGCCGGCCGTTGATGCGACGATGCGGGGCATGGCAGCCCCCGAACGCGCCGGGACCCGACGCATCTCCGCCCGGGTCGGCGGCATCTCCGAATCGGCCACCCTCGCAGTGGACGCGAAGGCTAAGGCCCTCCAGGCAGCCGGTCGCCCGGTGATCGGGTTCGGCGCCGGGGAGCCCGATTTTCCGACGCCGCCGGAGATCGTGCAGGCGGCCGTGGCGGCGTGCGCGGATCCGGCCAACCACCGCTACACCCCCGCCGCCGGTCTGCCTGCTCTTCGGGAGGCCATCGCGGCCAAAACCGCGAGAGACTCCGGCTACCAGATCGAACCCCGCCAGGTGCTCATCACCAATGGCGGCAAGCAGGCCGTGTACCAGG
>JBOHFU010000595.1:0-2846 GCA_050699675.1 Pseudonocardiaceae bacterium | reverse complement strand
CCCGAGTGGTCAAGAGATACCGCGCTCACAGCCACCGCATCAAACGCACCACCGACCGCGGCCAACTCCACAACAGCCCACCAAAGATCCACATCTTCAAGGTCCCATGCCTAACTTAACGGCATTGACACAGAGCGGGTGTTGGTCGAGACCTTCTCGGCTGCGCTGGACCTGCGACAGCCGCAAGAGATCGAGCTGTACAGCAATGCCTTTGAGCAGCTTGCAGCAATTGCCAGTTACGGCCGCAGTGCGCGAGCAATCATCAACCGTGCCATTGATGACCTTGCGCCCAACGAACCGGAGGATGGCGAGTAATTTCCAGGGTCACCCGTGGCGGCTATATTGCTAGAAATAATGAGAAACTTTCTACGGGCAGGCTCGGCACACCGTCGCTGCGGCCTGCAAGCGCTCCCGCCGCTCGTCGGGGCTCGGTCGGCCGGGCAGCTCGTCGAACAACTCGTAGCGTCCCTGGCAGGCCGCCCCGTCCAGCTTCGGGAGGTCGGTCAAGATCGCACTGAGCAGCCGCGCTGTGCCCTCGTGATCCACATGCGCCAGTGTCTCTCACCAGTGGGAACGGCCCTCACCTACCACGAGTGCGGCAGGCGGGGGGCCGTTCGGTGGTGGCGATTCAGTTGAACTGGCCGGTACGGACTCCGGCGGTGAACGCGGCCCACGCGGCCGCAGTGACCATCAAGGCCGGGCCGATCGGGTCCTTGGAGTCCCGCACCGCGCGGCGACCGGCTGGTAGGTCGGCGATCTCGACGCAGTTGCCGTCGTCGCTGCTGTAACTACTCTTGCGCCACTTCATCATCGGTCGCTTCTTTCAATCATCTTGGCTATCAGCTCAGCTGTATCGTCCCTGCTCAGCGCTGTTTGTGCGAGTCCCTCGAATGTTTCGGTGTAGCTGGCTACCTCCAACGGTGTCTCGACGTACAGCGCCTCGAAGTACAGCTCTAGGTAGACGGTGTTCATCGGTTCCTCGAGAAATCGCAGCGCGGTAAAGGCACCGCGCATGCCCCGGTGAGCACCTGCCGAGAACGGAGTCACTTGCACCGTGACGTTCGGTAGCTTCGAGATTCCGGCAAGATGTTCCAGCTGGGCGCGCATCACATCGCGACTACCCACCTCGCGGCGCAGTGCAGCCTCGTCGATGATGGCTCGCACGGTGAGTGGATCGTCACCCGTCAGTCGCTGCTGTCGGTCCGTGCGGAGTTGCACAATCCGCTGGATTTCCTCGGCCGTACGCGTCGGGTTGAGGGCGGCGCTCAGCGCTTCCGTGTACGCCCGAGCTTGCAGCAGGCCAGGCACAAACAACGGTTCGCAGGTCCACACTTCGGCTGCTGCGGTCTCCATGCCGAGGTAGTCGCGGAACCAGTCGGGCACGGTTTTGCCGTAGCTGACATACCAGCCGCGCTGCGCCGACTCTCGACACAGCTGGAGAAGGTAGTCGGCGGCCGGTGAGCCCACCCCGTAGAGCTGCATGTATGAGCGAAGGTGCGAGACGGTGACCCGCCGCTTGCCCGACTCCATCCTGGACACCGCGGTTGGGTCGATGCCCAGCCAGTCGGCGGCATCGTCTTGGCTTTTGCCCGCCAGCTCGCGCAGTCGTCGCAGCTCCATGCCGAGCTGTCGGCGCCGCACCGTGGGGCTGGAGCCCATCGCGTCCTCCGTGAGCAGGTGATAGCCCACAGTGTGCACCGCGCAAACTTGCCGCTCAAGCAGGGGGCGTGTCAAGCAGTCGCCTATCTTCACTTGCATAATTTAGTGTGTCGACATAGGCAGGTGCCAACGGTATCTCTCTAGCGCTGCCCGGCCTGCTGCCCCCAGACCAGGCCGGGTGGGCACTAAGGGCGTCAGCACGGGCTGGCGTCCAGCCGCCCGGCCTGCTGCCTTGGGGGCCGGGCCGGGCGGCGCTACGAAGCCGGGGAGCGGGTGGTGGCGCGGATGGCACGCAAGAAGAAGCAGCAGGGCAAGCACCGCCTGCGCGGGCGCCCACGGCAGGCACACGTGATCGAGATGGTGGACACCAGCGGCGAGGCGCATTTTCTGACCGACGCTGCCGCCGTCGCCGGGCGTCGAGGCGGGGGCCGCTACCTCGCGCTGTGCGGAGCGGAGGTCATCCCGGCCAGTCTCACGGCACCCCCGGAGCGTGGCTGCCGGCCATGCCGCGACGCCATCGTCAACCAGAGGACGACACGATGACCACCGAGCTGAACACGCCCGACCCGGAATGCCAGCGCGCTGGGGGTGCCCGGTGAGCACGGTCGAGCTGAGTACACCGCTGCCGGCACCCGCACCACCGACCGAGACGACGGCGCCTGCCCCCGCTGCGGCACCACCAGCGGCGTGCAGCTCACCAGCACCTCACCGGTGCAGTCCGGGACGTGCACGGCGTACTTCGATCGCCTCGCTGCGGCGGTCGAGCAGCTCGGCGCCGCCCGCTCAGTGCTGCGGGCGGTCATCGCGCTGGCCGATGAGCTGCCGAAGCTCACCGACGTGGAACTGAGAGACCGGTTGCTTGCGCCGGCCGGCCGGCCGGCGACGGAAGGAACCGGCACCGCCTGGCCGCGCCGGGTCGCTGCCCTGAGATTCCGGCCGGGTCGCCGAGATCCAACGCGGGCTCCCCAACACCAGTCCACCTCCAGCGTCCGCGGCATTGATTGCAGCGGACATCAAGACCACGTTTCCGCTGCTCACAGATCAGCTCTGGACGCCGTGACCGGTCATGGGTCCTGGTTCACTTGGAGTACGTCGCAGAGGTACGACGGGCACGGCGAGCCTGCTCACGGTACCTACAGCGGATACGTGGACGGGTGCCGTTGTTTGTTCTGTGACGTCAGGGAACA
>JBOHFU010000594.1:0-2856 GCA_050699675.1 Pseudonocardiaceae bacterium | reverse complement strand
AGACCTCCTCCGGGGGCACGCCCAGCTCAGCCTCCACCACCGCCGCGGCCAGTTCGGGGGCCATCGGCGGGGCGTCGGCCTGGAGGCGGGCCATCGCCGCCTGGTAGACGCGCTGGCGCTCCGGGGGGACCAGTGTCCCGAGCGCGACGAAGGACAGCACTTGGCCGGCCTTCATCAGCACCCCCTTCGAGTGGCCGAGCATGGCCGCGTAGCGCTGACTCGTCCGCTCGTGGAACGCGGCGCTGTCCTCGCCGGTCAACCGCTTGCGCAGGGCGGCGACCACTGCCTCACCGGCGGTCCGGCCAGCCAGGCCGACCAGGGGGACCGTGCGGCTCAGCCGAGTTCGACCATACGCGGTCATCGCCGCTCCTGGAGTTGACGCTTAATATGCCTAAGTACATACTTTGGTGCCATGGGCGATCTGTCAACTGTGACGGTGGCGACTCGGGATCGCATCATCGATGCGGCGATGGAGCTGTTCAGCGAGCACGGCTACCGCGGTACCAGCATCACCCGGATCGAACAAGCTGCCGGGCTCAGCCCCGGCGCCGGCGGCATCTACCACCATTTTCCGTCCAAGGAAGCACTCCTGACCGCCGGAGTCGAACGTCAGCTGAGCCGGCTCGCCGCCCTCCGCGACATTCGCCGGCTGTTCGCCGACCTCGGAGATCTGCACACCGAACTCACCATCGCCGCTCGATACGTCCTTGCCGAGCTCGACCAGGAAGCCCAACTGCTGCGGCTGCTCGCCAGTGAGGCTCGGCGCGGACCGAGAATCCTCACCGACGCCGTCGCGCAGGTCGTCGACCTGACCTACCGCGAGTTCGCTGAGTGGATCATCGACCGATCTGGATCGGTTGTCTCCGCCCAACAGGCTGATGCCATCGCGACGATCGCGCTCGGCGCCCTGATCTCTGTACGACTACTTCCCAACCTGCTGGGCACCGCGCACAGCAGGGTTGACGACAACGCCATCGTGGAAACCTGGGTAAGCGCGCTCGAGCACCTGCTGACAACGGCTAAACCCAACGTCAGTGCATGAACAGATACTCACGCTGGGTTGGTCGTGATTGACAGCCATCAGTGCGATCCGGATTCGATCCCAGTATCGCCTACCATCAAGATCATAGTGGTGCGCAATGGCGTGGGGCACCGCATCGAGGTCTACGACCGCGTGGAGTACTGAATAGTCTGTGAGGTTGAACGCACGAACCGCTGTGGCTGACCAGCAGCGCCGTCAGTCTCGTACTGACCTGCAACTCGTTCGCGTTCGCTGGTGCTGGCGTTCGCTGTCGACGATCCGCTGGCGGCTGAGCGGACATTCCAGTGCGGACCGGCCAGGCTGGGCGACGGGGCCCCCGCGAGACGAGTTCCGTAAGGAGACACATCATGAGCGACCAGAAGACATCAGCACCGAGCCTGCTCGACACGGTCGTCTTCGGCTACATGCCCGCGCAGGTCATTCACGTGGCAGCGCGGTTGGGCATCGCTGACCATCTCGCCAGCGGCGCGATGACGAGCGCGGAGCTGGCCGCCCTGACCGAGACCCACGCGCCATCAATGCACCGCTTGCTGCGTTCGTTGGCCTGTCTCGGTGTCGTGGCTGAGATCGAGCCTGACCGGTTCACGCTGGAACCTGCCGGAGCACCGTTGCAGACCGAGGCGCCAGACTCGATCCGAGCGCTGGTGATGCTGTTCTGCAGCGATGCGGCGTGGCGCAGCTGGGGCGAGCTGGAGTACAGCGTGCGGACCGGGCAGCCGGCCTGGGAACGCGTTACCGGCATGACCCCCTTCGAGTACTTCGCACAGCACCCGGACCAGGCGGCGACGTTCAACGCGGCGATGGCGGATCACACCCGCGCGGTGGCTCCGACGATCCTCGCTGGCTACGACTTCTCCCGGTTCGGCACGCTGGTCGATGTCGGTGGCGGCGACGGCACCTTGATCGCGGCAATCTTGAACGCTTCGCCCGCCATGAGGGGTGTGCTGTTCGACCTGCCGGCTGGTGTCGAAGCGGCGGCCAGGACGCTGGAGGCGGCCGGGGTGACCGACCGGTGCCGGGTGGTTACCGGCGATTTCTTCGCCTCAGTGCCCGAAGGCGCTGACGCTTACCTGCTCAAGAGCGTGATTCACGACTGGGACGACGAGCGGGCCGTGGCGATCCTGCGCAGCTGCTACCGGGCCATGCCCACCACAGGAACCGTCCTGGTTGTCGAATCGGTGCTGCCACTGAGAGCGGAGTCACCAGAGACCACCGGCACCGTGATGAGCGACATCAACATGCTGGTGAGCACCGGAGGCCGCGAGCGCACCGAGGACCAGTTCCGTGCCCTGTTTGCCGCGGCGAGCCTCGAGCTGACCAAGATCATTGGAGTGGGCGCCGATTACCACGTGATCGAGGGCTCACCGGTCTAGCTAGCGCGCACTGCGGTGAGAACGACCCGCTGCCTTGGGAGTAGGCAAGGGCGTGGAACCTGCGTGGGCAAGGCTTCCGCCGCCTCGCTGAGCGTCGGTGAGCGGGTCGTTACGCTCAGCCTTCACAGAGATCGCCGGGGAGTGGTAGATGGGAACGACAGCGCGACGAGAACCTCCTGAGCTGGCCGTCCTCAAGCTCGACCTGGACCACCGGACCGCGATGTGCGCGGCACCGCGCCGGCTGAGGAGCACAACGTTGGCGCCCAGGGCCGGCAAATGGCCTGGCCCTGGGCGACCGATCTGCTTTTCTGCTTCACAGCGTCCGCGCCAGTCGATCTGCCAGTAGGCGTATGAAGCGTGACGGATCGTTTAACTCACCGCCCTCTGCAAGGAGCGCCATCCCGTACAGGAGCTCAGCTGTTTCCGCCATTCCGGCGTCGT
>JBOHFU010000593.1:0-2868 GCA_050699675.1 Pseudonocardiaceae bacterium | reverse complement strand
GCATCGGACCAACCGTGGGAGATCGGATGTCCCAGCTGCTCGAGCGCGACACAGTCGACTCCTCGACCCGGCCGGACAACCGCAGGCGGACACGCCGGAAGCTGCTCGCCGCCACCGTCGGGATCGCGGTCCTGTTGCCGGTCGCTACGCGGCTCGTAGACGCGGTTCCGGACTGGACGAACCCCTTCGAGCAACAGATCGTGGACAACAGTCCAGCGCCGCTGCTGCTGGCTCTGCAGGACCTGTCGCAGTATCACGCTGCCGTCGGAACTTTTCAGGTCGTGGTAGATGTCGAGCACGACACTCCCAACGTGCCGTCGCTGATCAGCGGCGAGCGCACGACCTTCCTCGGCATCGGCTCGGTCGACGCGATAGTCGACTTCACCAACCTCGGCGCGGACCGGGCAACGGTGTCCCGGGATCGGCGCTCAGTCACCATCGCCCTCCCGGCCCCGCAGCTGGCGCCCGCCGTCGTCGACCCGGCCGCGAGCCGCGTAGTCGGCCGCGAGCGTGGCCTCGTCAACCGGATTGCGGCCGTATTCGAGGACAACCCGACCAGCGAGCAGGAGCTCTACCTGCTGGCCCAGGCCAAGCTGAACGACACCGCCGAGGCGAGCGACCTGGCCCGACGCGGCGAAGAGAGCACCCGCCAGATGCTCACCACACTGGCCCACTCATTCGGCTTCACCGACGTCAAGGTCACCTTCGACGCCCATTGAACCCCCATTGAACACGGCCATGCGGGCGAGTGCGAATAGCTGATCGGACCGAGATCGGCCGGTACCCGCAACGACAGGAGACAGCCCTGCTCCGACCCCCGCACGACCTGGATCACCTGCTTCGTAACGTGGTCATTGGTTTACTGTCCGCGCAACCGGCCTTCCGCACGAGGCCGGCTCCGGGCGGAAGGCCGGATCCCACAGATACACAGACACACAGGAGCACTCGTGAAGCAGATCACAGAAGCCGCTGAGGGCACGACGCTGCGCCGTCCGCTTGCCGTACTTGTCGCCGCCGCGGGGCTCGCGGTAGCAGGCTGCGCCGATAACAACGCACCCGGCGCACCGTCCCCGGCGCCCTCCCCGCCCGTGGTGACCTCGGCGCCGCCGACCGAACCGCAGCTGGCGACCCTCGACTGGGCCAAGTCGATGTGCCAGGCGCTCGGCCCCACCTTCGACCGGCTCGGTGCGCCGCCACTGCCCGACCTCGGCAACCTCGCCGCGACGCGGCAGACCTACATCGACTATCTGGGCAACGCACGAAACGCCACGCAACAGGCGATCGACCGGCTCTCGTCGGTCGGGCCCCCGCCGGTGGACAATGGGCAGCAGGTCCTCGACAACATACGCAACCAGCTCGTCCAGCTGCGCAACGACCTTGACGAGGCGTTGGCGCAACTCAACCGGGCAGACCCCAACAACGTGGGCGCGAGCGGGCTGGCCCTCGGCGCGGCCAGCAACATCCTGGGCGCGCTTGGCAACCGCGCCCAGCTGCTCGCCAACCTTGCCACCGACCCGCAGCTGCGCGCCGCCATTAACCAGACGCCGGAGTGCCAGAACCTGACCAGGGTGGACGCCACGACCGGCACCAACCAGCCGACGGGGTCGCCCCAGCCAACAAGCTGAGCGCCGGACAAGCCCGCCTTGATCGTTAGTGTGCAGTCAGGCTCCGCGGCGGGCATCCGTAGAGGGCGGGTCACCGTCCAGGAGCTCGAGATGGACCAAACCGGCCGGCCACTCGGCCTGTCAGCTGGGGGGGTACCGTGTGGACGATAGTTATTGACGGCTACACCCGGACTCGGGTATCGGCGCCGAATTGAGGGGGCGGGGTCCTGACAGACCGGCCTGTACGCTGCGCTCCCGGCCCCGGGCCGGCGGAATTATGGGGAGAAGTGACTCAGGCCGACGAATCCGACCTCATCGAAAAGAACTACACCCACGGACCGGTAAACCTCGCACTCACTGTTAGTCCAGTCAACCGTCAAGCTACGCTGGAAGTCACAGTGTTCGGAGATATCACGGCCAGCGCCACGGTGCAGGAGGGGCGTCCAAGCGACAAAATTGTGAGCCACCAACTCCCTGGCGGGAAGCTGACCCTCCGGCTCGAAGCGCACAAAGTGAGGATCACCGGAATGCTCCAGGACGGTCCCGTAAACCACGAAGTCGCATTGCCTTGATGCTTCACCGCGTGAACCACCCCGGTTCGGTAGAGACTAGTTGTAAGTTTCGACTGGGGCGCGCTGATGCGGATGCGCTAGGTCGAGCCGCGGTTGCCGATCGTAGCGCTGGCCAACGGCACCTTTCCTGCAGATCGGCCAGCCGGGCGTGTCCTCCTGGCTGGGCGGCATCGACATTGACGGCTACCCGACCGGCTGCGGAACCTGCCGAGACCCGCGGCTACCCGCTGCCGCGCCGGTCCGAGGTGCACCGCTGAGGACTAGGCCGGCCTCGACGGCCCCGCTGCTGTCTCCCGCCTGCACGACGACGAAGCAGGCAGCAGCCCACGAACGGTCAGGCTGGAGGGCGCGCTCGCCGTTATCGGCTGCTATCCGAAGCCGGGTTCGAGCTCACCGTCAGTAACGAGCTGCCGTTGGACGTAGCCCTCCTGCGCGGCGGTAGACCGTCGCCCGGCAGTATTGGCCGTAAAACCTACGGAGATGACAATGTCTGATACAGCAGCTGGCAGCTACATCAGTCCGACCGGCGAGTTCACTCGCGACCAGCGCTACATCACGACCCACATCACCGCCGACGGGCGGGACGGCTTTCCGGTCGAACCCGGCCGGTATCGCCTAGTGGTCAGCCGAGCCTGTCCGTGGGCCAACCGGGCAATCATCGTCCGCCGCCTCCTCGGCCTCGAGGAACCGCT
>JBOHFU010000592.1:0-2871 GCA_050699675.1 Pseudonocardiaceae bacterium | reverse complement strand
CCAGAATGTGCCGTCCACGAGAACCAGATGTGCCTGCTCAAGGTGCTTGAGGAGGCCGTCGTCGAGCACCGCGACCGAGGGGAGAAACACCGCCGAGCGAGTGCTGCGCTGGTCGGTGATCCGGTAACCGATGACCACGCCGGAGGTGGAACCCTTGAAACCACCGTCCCGAGCGTAGCGGGGAAGCCGACCGCAACTGACGTCGAAAGGCTCACACCACATCGGCGACGCCACGCCATGCCGATACTGCAACGCGAATGGCTCACCGGGGCGAACCTCGTGCCAACGCACCACCGTGTAGCTCTCCAACGTCGGGAGCACCCCGCAGCGGGTCAACAGAATTCGCACCGCTGCGGTTGCGTACACATGCAGCTCGCTCGCCTGTCGAAGCGACAGCAACCCCAGCGTGTGGTCGAGCTCGGCATCGGTGAGAAAAACGCCATGTATCGGTGCAGTGGAGTCGTCAGGGCCAGGCCATAGTGGGGCGCACTCGCAAAGCGCAGCATCGAGATCTGGCCCAGCATTGCCCAGAAACCACTCGCCCGCACCATCGCCGACGGCAACGGTGGACGAGCGTCGCCGACTCACTGGGCGCGAGCCTGACCGCGCGGCGGCACACCCCGGGCACCCGCAGTTCCATTGCGGTACTCCACCGCCGGCAGCAGAGCCCAGAATACGAACGAGCATCGTAGCGAAGCTGGCTAACCCTTAGCGCCGGCCCACGTACATCGTGACTTCCATGGGGGTTTCCAGCCGCTCCCAGGCCGGCTGCACCCACTGCCGGCGCGCGATCTGCGCACTCTGCGTAGGCTCCTCGATCTTCCCGCTGACAACGCGACCGTGCTGATCGTGGACAGTGACCATATTCGACCTCCGCTGTCACTCGAAACCGGCATCATAATAATAACCGGTGTGGATTTTACCAGAATCGTAAATAAGAAGTTCTTCATGGTGGCAGAGCGCATCAACCGATGTCAAGGGGTCAGATGTAAGGGATTAGATGTCAAGGGTCATCTGACTGTTGACTTGGTTGGGCAGCACGGCGTCGTCGTCGCCGGCCGGGCCGTCTACGACGTCGTAAAGCCCGCCGCGGGGAGTAGGGAAGCGGGTGGCGAAAGACGTGCGGGCGCGCTCGTGCAGCGCGGCGATCTCCGGCGGATCCGAGCCGAGGCGCGCGTGCAACTCCCGCAGCGCCGCGAGGCCGTTCACCCACAGCGCGTTGATCTCCACCGGCTTGCCGATGCGAGGCGTCACGCCGACCCCATCGACCCGGGCATCCATCCAGGTCAGGGCGTAGCCGGGTTGCCCCTGGGTCAGTAGCCCGTCGGCTGGGTCGACGCCAATGCCATACCGGGTGCCCTGCACGTGCGCCTTCACCACCCCGTCGAGCACTGGGACTACAGCGGCGGCGAGGTCGAGGTCGCCGGTCGCCGCGACATGGCGGTCGATGGCGTGGGCGAACCACAGCGTGGCGTCGGCGGTGTTGTACTCGCCCCTTGGGTTTTTCTGGGTCGCGCCGGTGTCAGCGGTGTTGGCCAGCATCCCCTCGGAGACCGTCGCGGCGTACTCGCGCAGCAGCGCCCGCCCCTCGTCGGCCCAGCCGGTGGCCAGAAACAGCCCCTCATAGGACGTCATGGTGTCCCGCGACCACGCGCCGAACCACGGGTAACCCGCGACGACGTCAGGTGCAGTGGTGATGAACGAGTCGGCAGCCAGCACCAGCCGCGCCGTCACCTCGTCGGCCGGGTCGGCGGTCGCCACCAGCGTCCGGGCCCGCTCGCGTGCCGCTGCAACCACATCGACCGCCGGCGGGTGCTCAGCCGCGAGGTCGCCGGCCCACGCCGACACCGGCAGCGTGTCGCCAGCGCTGGACAGGTCGGCGGCGAATCGACCGGCCAGCCACACGTCCTCCTCGGCCGTGAGCCCGCGCTGTGCCTCCAGCCGCGTGTGCACGCCGCGGTACCAGTCTCCGGCCGGCGCCCAGCCGGGCCCGCGCAGCCGGAAGAATCCCTCGACCACCGCCCCGCCGTCGCCGTGCTCGACGGGCAGCGACCCGCCCGCTTAGCGCTCGCCGTGCGCGGCGCGCCAGGTCACCAGCGCCTCCAGCACCAGGCGCACCGGCCCGCCCGCCAGTAGCCGGTGCACCACCGCCAGCGACGCGCCACCGTGGCGCATCGCCAACTCGCGTTCCAGCACGACGTCGCCCACCCGCCACCGCCAGCACGGCAGCCCGTCGTCGAGGTCGAACGACTCGAGGAACGTGTGCCCGGCGGGCGCCACCGCCCCGCCCGACCACTCGTGCACGCCGAGCCGTACCGAGGCGCCCGACGGCAGCACCAGCACCGGGTCCAGTGCGACCAGGCCGAGGCGGCGAGTCGACGGGCCGCTCACCGCCGGCACCAGCAGGCCGTGGTAGCGCCGGGTGCGCAGCCGCAGACGGTGCCCATCGCGTAGCCACCGCAACCGTCGGCCACCAGCCATTCCCGATCACCGCCCTCGGCCGGCGAGGCACACACGGCGGGACCGAAGGCGATGCGCAGCGGAGTCATGCTCCAGCAGTGTCCCCTCGACGGCCGAACGTAACGCAGGGCGCGGGCTGGTGTACTGACCAGCATGGGGCAGACGACAGCGGAGCACACCCGGCTTCAGCAAGCAGACGAGGGCACGGCGTCCTGGCGGGCCTGGGGCCCATACCTGTCCGAGCGGGCTTGGGGCACCGTCCGGGAGGACTACAGCGCCTACGGCCAGGCATGGGACTCCTTCCCGCACGACCATGCCCGTTCCCGGGTGTACCGCTGGAACGAGGACGGCATGGCCGGGGTCTGCGACGAGCGCCAGACGTTCTGCCTGGCGCTGGCGCTGTGGAACGGT